>JAUVLL010000003.1 GCA_030600745.1 Spirochaetaceae bacterium
GCAGAAGATGAATTGCAAACCCGGATATCTCCTTATCCAGATAGACTGCTATCATTTTACCATTTTTTTCTTTCGCTGTTTCGGGGAGGGTATTTACACCATTTCTTTTGAAATATGCAATGGCTCTTTCTATACTGTTTGTTCCAATGGCAATGTGACCATGTTCTCCCAAAAACTCTGTTTTCATTATTTCAAACTCTGTTCCTGCAAAAATCGAACTGCTTCCCTCTTTGACAGGAAAGGAGAGTAAAGATGCAAAATCATCTGCAGCAGATTTAGCACTGCTTTCATTTTCTTCATTTATTCCAAGATGCATCAGTTCAAAACCAAGCATATTCATAACTGCTTCTTTAGTTATCTTTGTTATCTCTTCGAAATTACCGGAACTTATCATATCCGGTTTAACCATCCATGTCCCACCGCAGGCCAGTACTCTTTCCGATGCAAGATAAGTGTTTAGATTCCCTGTATTAATGCCCCCTGTAGGCATGAATTTTAAATTTCCATAGGGAGAAGCCATTGAGTTTAACATAGAAAGCCCTCCGGAAGCTTCGGCAGGAAAAAACTTCAGAACTTTCAGATCCATTTTTAATGCCATCTCTATTTGTGTTGGATTATTAACACCAGGAATTACTGGTATGTTATTGCTAATGCAGTAATCAACAACATCAGGATTAAAACCCGGAGCTACAATAAACTCTGCCCCTGCACTAATAGCTTTTTCTACCTGATCTATCGTTAGAACAGTCCCTGCTCCCAGAAGCATATCAGGAAGCTCATTATGAATTCTCTTTATGGCCTTCTCTGCTGCATCTGTACGAAAAGTAATTTCTGCAACAGGTAAACCACCCATAACCAGAGCTCTCCCCAGATTTACCGCATCATCTGCATCCATAATTTTTACTACCGGGACAATCCCCAGCTCACCAATTCTTTCTTCCATTGTGTCCATGTTTAATCCTTCTCCTAAAAATTATCTTATTCTCTTCAAAGATTCTCGTTCAATAATTACTGAACGAAGATATATATGTTTTTCCTGTAGTTTTTCTCCATCAAGTAGTGTTTTAAGCATTCTAAATGCTAAAATACCTCTTCTATGTCCTTCCACTTTCTCTGTTGTAAGGGGTGGATGTATATACTTTGAAATAGGAATATTATCTACACCTACAACACTTATATCATCCGGAACTTTCATTCCTGCAGCGGTGACAGCTGCTATGAATGAGATGGCAATATCATCGGCAGAAGCTATTACTACAGACGGCTTTGTTTTAAGCTGAAGAAAATTGTCCGCACCTTTACGCCCTGCATTTCCTGCATCAAGATCTTCAAAAACAAAATGCCAGTCACTGTTATATTCTATACCAGATTCATCCAGAGCAGTTTTTACACCATTCATTCTGTTTTTTACTGAAAGAATATCTGAAGAATTATCAATGGTTCCAATATTACTATGTCCCATAGAAATTACGTACATCGTAAAATCATATGCATTACTCTCATTACTGAATGAAACAGAAGGAAACCTCTCAAAAACTTCAGAGTAGTTCAGGAGCACAACAGGAATTTCAATATCACCGGGATTATCAATACTTTCCAAAGCTCTTTCAGTTTTCTTAAGCCCCATTACAATAAGCCCATCTACACTCTGGTCCTTCAATATTCGTGGCAGAGCATCGGTGCATTTCTCAACAATTACAGATACTTTTAATCCCATTTTATTCGCTTCAGAACTGATTCCCCGGAGTGTCTCCATGGAGATATAGTCAGTGAAATGATAATTGGGATTCAGATTTAAGATTACGCCAATTGTTCCGGTGCTTCTGCCTCTTAGACTTCGGGCAGCAAGATTGGGAACGTAGCCTGTATCTTCAATAACTTTAAGAATTTTAAGGCGTTTGGATTCCTCCACAAAAGAGTTGCCTGTCAATACTCTCGATACAGTACTCTTTGAGACCCCTGCAATCCTGGCAATATCAGAAATAATAATATTTTTCTTTTCCATCTGTTTTATTGTTGATTATAAATCAACAGCCTTTTTTTCTTTATTTGACTGATAAAGAGTATGAATTATTTTCAAGGCATTTAATCCTGTTTCTGCCGTTGTCCCTGGCTGTTGTGCAGAACTGCCTTCAACACAGTCCAGAAAATGTTTCATCTCATCCTTATACCCCAGTGATTCATGTTCATTTACTGCAGGTTTTGTCCACCCTTTTGTTGTATCTGCTTTTTCCACTGCATATTTAAACCCGTTCCTCGAATAAACAGTTAGAGGATTCCCAAAGGTCATATCCACTTTAAGTACCCCTTCTGTTCCATAGAACTCCACAATATCATCCATTCCGCCAGTAGTAATATAATTAGCTTCTATAAGAACACGTGGTCCATTTGTGTAGGTTAAAATACCTATTCCCCAGTCTTCTCCTTCCATTTTTTTATGAACAAAATTTCCATCAAGACCATCTGTACATACACCAACAATAGAGTCGGGCATTCCAAAAAGATCGTAAAAGAAAGTGGCTGCATGAATACCAAGATGAACAACAGCACCCCCTCCGCAAAACTTAATTGTCTGGGCAAAGGGAGAATGGGAGCCGTTATGGGTTTCCTTCCCCTTGCAGTAAAGAAGGGTGCCAATTCCACCTTCATCTATTATCTCTTTAGCCCTGACAAGAGCAGGGGCAAAAATCCAATCCTCAGCATAAAAATAGATGCGCCCTGTTTTTTTCTGAACTGTTGCAACCTTCTCTGCATCTTCTATGGTTGTGGCCATGGGTTTTTCACAGATAACATGTTTTCCCGCTTCCATAGCTGCTATAGCCACTTCTGCATGAAGAAAGTTAGGCAGACATATATCGATAACATCTATATCCGGATCAGAAAGCATCTTCTGGTAAGTATCATAATCTTTTCCGACGCTATATTTTCCCTTGTAGGCAGTCCTTGTTTTCTCATCCAGATCTGCAATCGCGTATATATCGGCATTATGCATGGTTTTCCACATATCCCCATGGAATTCTCCTGCAAATTTTGCGCCGACTATCCCTATTTTGATTCTGGTGCTCATTCCGTATCTCCCTTTTTAACCATAGTAATTGCGCTTGTTGGACAAATATCTACACAGGTAGAACAGCCCATACAGGTTTTTGATTTTATTGTAGTCACCTTAACAGGGTGGGTTATTGCAGTGCAGTGTCCAATTTTCCAGCAAAGACCGCAGGATGTACATCTATCAAGATCAACTACTGCATATCCCTCATCAATCTTTAAATCTTTTGCAGCCTTTATATTCTGAAGAAGTAGATCTCTAAAATCACTTATTTTATTATAACTCATATCAGACATATACTGTTTTAACTCATCAATCAATTTCGGCAGCCATGCAAATCCCCGAAGCATTGTTTCTGTACATATCCAGAGGGCATCTGCTCCAAGCATAATATGTTCAACAGCGGATTGAAGATCATGAATACCGCCGGAATTTAAAAGTGTTGGATTGGGACCAAGAAGGCTTCTCATTTCATAGATGTCACGTAATGCTAAGGGACGTATCCATGGACCGGAAAGACAACCTAGTGTAATATTGCTTTGAAGACGGAATATTGTTCCCATAGGATTTCTAATATCAATATCGGGAATACCAAGCCTGCTGGCAGTCCCTCCTACAGCATCAGCACCTGCCTCAATGCAGGCCCGGGCAGATTTTGCAATTTCACCGCCTTCGGGAGTTATTTTTACAAGAACTGGAATAGAAACGCTATCTTTTACTATTTCAACTATCTCTTTTAATGCTTCCGGTTCTTTCCCTAAACTGGCTCCTGTCAGCTGGACAGAGCTGTCACCGGTTGTTTCGGTGTTAAAAGACATATTTGGACAGCACATATTAAGTTCAATTATGTCTGAACCTGCATCTTCAAATTGCTTTGCAAGTCTTCCCCACCCTTCAGGATCGGGTCCATCATAGGTCAGATTAGGAATAAGCGCTATATCCTTAACTATCTTTCTGGCCTCTTCCAATAATTTGAGACCTTCCCCTGTAGTAAGGCGTTTTTCTGCAGAAAAAATATTATATCCCTTTTTTTTAAGCCATCTGTATCTGGGGGGAAGGCTTATGTAGGGTTCAGGATCTATAACCAGTTTCATGGAAACACCTGCCCATCCACTATCCTCTGCAGCACGAATTTGATCAAGATTTTTTACAGTTGGACCGGAGCCTACAATAAAGGGATTTTTTAATGTCACATCACCAATTTTTACGGATAGATCTACAGTTTTACTCATGAAGCTTTCTCCTGCTAAGCCTGGAAAACAACTTTTCCTCCAAGAACTGTTGTTTTGACTTTTATGTTTTTAATGGTATTTTCATTACAGAATAGATAATCAGTATCAAGAATAAGCATATCGGCAAGTTTGCCAGGTTCTATGGATCCTTTAATACTCTCTTCACCTGTGGAGTAAGCTCCGGCAATGGTATACAATCGGAGTGCTTCTTCTCTTGTAATTGTTTCTTTTCTATTGATAATTCGTCCATCTTCCACTTCCCTTGTAATCATAGTCTGAATAGACAGAAATGGATTGTAGGGATTTATTGAGCGAATAGAATCAAACTTTACCATATGGTCCGATCCTCCGGCAAGTTTTACATTTGAATCAAGCATCGAACGTAGGGGCAGAAACTTATCCCGGTATTCTTTCCCCAGAATATATTCAATATAGGAAGCATCCTTATACAGCCAGGCAATTTGAAACTCTATAATAACTCCCAGTTTTGCTGCCCTCTTTATTGCAGCAGAATCAAAGAAGTTCCCATGAATTACAGACCAGCGCAATTTTTTTATCTTTTTAATTTTATCTGCTTTCTCATAAGCAGTAAGAAGCATCTCCAGAGCTTTGTCTCCAATACAGTGTGCTGTAAACTTCCAGTTATACTTTACTGCAGCCATGGCAATCTCTGTTAGCTGCTCCTGTGTGTAATTGAGATGCCCATAATAGTCGCTTCCGTCAAATCCGAATATTCCCTGACATTTTTTACCCCAGGGTTTATTTATTGCTGCAGTGCCTGTTAAAATGCCTCCATCCAGAAATATTTTTAAAGGACCTGTTCGAACAAATTCATCTCCATATCCGGTTCTATTCTTCATTTCTGCAACAACACTCTCTGCTGATTGACCGGAGGTCTTGAAATCCGGGATATGACACATATTCACCCGGACATTCAGGCGGCCTTCTTTTTTCAGGGTCAGGTACTGTCCGTAATCCGAATCCTTGACCATCCCGTCGGTGATGCTTGTAATTCCGACATGATTGTACCGGTTCAGCATGGTCTCAAGATTCTCTGTTGTTAATGCATTCCCGGCCTTCTTATTCCTGTTGCACCCCAGAATAGGAAAAAGTTCCGGGCGTATAATGCCCAGAGGATTCCCGGTTTCCGGATCGGTCAGGATTCCCGGATGCAGTTTCTCTGTCAGAAGCCCGGAGTCCCGGAGTGCCCTGGTATTCACCATACCGCTATAGGTTCCATCCAGAAAAAGGGGATGATCAGGGGCAAGAGAATCCAGATCTGCCAAAAGAGGGTACTTCCTCTCACGGGTTCTGGTAATAAAAAATTTCGGATGGATAATCCATTCACCCGGTTTTTTCAAGGAGACTTCCGTCTCTATCCAGGCCAGGAGTTCTTCCCTGGTATGGATATCCGGAATTTCTCCCGAAACTTCACTTACCGCAGCCATGGTGGGATGAAGATGGGAATCATTTAAACCAGGAATAATAGTAGAGCCTTCGAGGTCTATCAGTACAGTGTTATCTGAAGCTAAAGAGAGCACATCAGTATCAGATCCAACAGTCAGAAATCTATCTTTCGAGACAGCAAGTGCCTGTGCAATGCTAAAATTTGCATCTACAGTAACTATTTTGCCATTATAATAGATTGTATCCGGATTAGAGACATTTGGAACCATTCCTACTCTGTTCCTCCCAGGTAAGCTCTTTTAACTACAGGGTCATCCATAATTAGTCTACCTTCCCCTTCTGCAACTATCCTGCCTGTTTCCATTACATAGGCATAATCAGAAATCGAAAGGGCTTTCCGGGCATTCTGTTCTACAAGAAGTATTGTTAATCCTTCGTTATTTAATTTCTGAAGAAGCTCAAAGATCTCCAGTACAATAAGGGGTGCAAGACCAAGAGATGGCTCATCAAGGAGAAGAATTTTGGGCTCTGACATAAGAGCTCTGCCAATGGCCAGCATCTGCTGTTCTCCCCCTGAAAGAGTTCCGCCACCCTGATTTCCCCTTTCTTTAAGAATAGGGAACCAGCTATAAACTTTTTCAAGACTTTTTTCAGTTTGTTTTTTACTCTTAATCCTATAGGCACCAAGAATTAAATTCTCATAAACAGAAATTGAGGGGAAAATTCGCCTCCCTTCAGGGACCTGCACAACTCCACGATTAACTATTTTTCTTGGTTTTGTAATAAGGCTCTCATTATCCAGAAGAATTTTACCGGATTTAGGGGAGACCATTCCGCTTATTGAATTTATTGTGGTTGATTTACCAGCTCCATTAGCACCGACTATACTAACTATCTGGCCCTTTTGCAGCTTTAATGAAATACCATGCAAAGCTGTAATTCCACCATATGTAACTACTAAATCTTTAACTTCCAACATCTATTATACCTCATCTCCAAGATATGCCTGTAGTACTTTCTCATTTTTTCTAATCTCTTCAGGTTTCCCCTCTGCAATCTTCTGACCAAAGTCAAGAACATGAATCCTGGTACAAATTTTCATTACAAGCTCCATGTGATGTTCCACAAGGATAATGGAAAGTTTCTGCTCTTCCTGTATTCTGGATATCAAATCAATTAGATCATGGATTTCCTGAGGGTTTAACCCGGCAGCCGGTTCATCGAGCAGGACAAGCTTAGGGTTCACTATCAATGCTCTGGCAAATTCCAGCCTTCGACGCAAACCATAGGCAAGACTGTCAGGTTTATAATTTTTGTACTTTTCAAGTCCAAAATCAGTCAGATAGCTCATTGCAAACTCATGAACCTCTTTTTCAACTCTTCTTACTTTTCCGCTATTGATCATCTGCTGCCAGAAGTTATACTCAGTTTTAAACCCATAAGCTACTTTGAGATTATCTATTACATTTAAATTGTTGAATAACCTAATATTCTGAAATGTTCTGGATATCCCCATCCTTGTACGTTCAAAAGAACTGTTTTTTGTAATATTATTTCCATTAAAAAAAACCTTACCGGAACTCAGCTGCTGGACTCCGGAAATAAGGTTGAATATTGTAGTTTTCCCTGCTCCATTTGGTCCGATAATTCCTGTAATAATATTATCATTCTGGATCATGGAGTAATCTTTTACAGCCTGAACTCCGCCAAAATTCTTTGATATTGAATCAACTTTTAAAACCTCCATCTATTTACCCTCCTTTGAAGTGGGTAGACGATGAATAAGAAAACGGAAAATCTTAGTAATTGAAAATTCCCAGTTCCCAAATAATCCTTTTTCTCTGAACAATATTACAAGAATTACAATAAAACCAAGAATAACATCTCTCCACACATTGGCAAATCTGAATACTTCCCCAAATGTGTAGTAAATAACAGATGTTAAAAAAGCACCCGTAAGGGAGTTTAATCCACCTACAAATACAATGATTATAAGTTTTGCAGATTCAATCCAGTTAAAAAGATTAGGTTCAATAAACATAATATTGAAGGCATACAAAGCACCGGCATAGGCACTTACAGCAGCAGAAAGCATAAAAACCTTCATTTTGTGGGAAAATACGTTTATACCTATTGCAGAAGCAGCTAACTCATCATCTTTAATGGCAATACAGTTTTTCCCAAAACGTGTTTTTTTTAAATTACTCATAAACAACAGAATAACCAGTACGGATATACTTATTGTCGGTAGTCTTACATACTTTGGAATACCTGCAATACCCATTGCACCGCCTGTAAGCTGGGCAGTCCACAACAATAATCCCCGCATCATTTCACTGAAACCAAATGTAATAAGGAGAAAATAATCTTTTCTTAATCTGAGTGTTGGTAATCCTATCAGAGCACCCACAGCAATACCCAGAAGAACTGCAAAAATAATAGCAATAACAGGATTAAAACCAAATTTTAAATAGCTGATAGCAGCCGTATAAGCTCCAAGAACAATAAAAGCGCCCTGTCCAAGTGAAAATAAACCGGTTAATCCGGTTAAAGGATAAATCCAAATAACAAAAATTGTATATAGAAGTGTTATTTCAAGAACTCTTGCATAAAACATCATATCTGACTCCTAAGCCTTAACCGCATAGAGTTTTCCGGAAATACCCTGGGGTCGGACAAGCAGTAAAACAAAAATACTAAGATAAATTAAGATTGGGGTCACCGAAGCTCCCACTTTGGCAACAATGATGCTTTCTGTAATACCAAGGAGGATCCCGGCAATAACACCACCACCAAGACTTCCCATTCCTCCGATAATTGCAGCAATAATACCCTTAAGCATCAGTTCACCTATAAAAGGGGTGACTGTATAGGTCATTCCAAGAAAAAATCCGGTAATACCGGCAAGAATTCCAGCTATAAAAAAGGTTAGAGATATTATAAAATCCGTATCCACTCCCATTAGTGCAGGGGCCCATGAATCGGAAGAAGCTGCCCTTATGGCAATTCCCATTTTTGTTTTTTTAAGAAAAATAGTAAGTCCAAGAAGAACAATTGCTGTTATTGCAAGCATCATTAGATAAATCTTGGAAACAACAAGTTCACCAAAGGATGTTACAGCACTTTTCATCATTTCCGGATATGGAAAGTAATATCTTCCCCATAATGCGGAGAAAGTTTTTTGTACAATCATCATTACTGTTATTGAAGTTACAAAAAAATAGGTCAGTGGTCTCTTTTTTATACGAATAGGTCTAAAAACAAGTTTTTCAAGTAGAACAGCAATAAAACCACCTAGAACAGCAGTAATAACTAATGCAGGAATCATTTGTGATACTATATGTGTAGATATAAAAAAACCAATATAGGCACATATAGTCAAAACCGCACCATGAGAAAAATTCGAGAATTTAAGTATATTAAATATTATCCCGAATCCCACTGCTTCAAGGGCATATACACCACCCAGAGAAACACCATTAAGAATCTGCTGCAGAATAAAATCCATATTCATTTTATTACCACCAACTATAAAAATTTAAAGAAACCGATTTCATGATATGAGATACTTTTCCAATTGTCAATATAAATTACACTGATATTTCCTTCTAAATTTCTATGTTACTGTGATTTCCATATATTTTTCTATCTTTTACTTGCTTTATTAGATAAAATGAGCTAATATCTTCTTAATATTGGTGGAATTGGTTGTTGTTAGTATTTGTACGAAATCGGTTTCTTCAAAAAATACAATAATTTAGTGAAGAAAGGAGAACGAAAATGTTAAAAAAGATCTTAACTGTTTTTCTCTGCCTCGCATTTATTACCACTGCAGGTTTTGTAATGGCTAATGGAGAGAAGGATTCAGAAGCAGGATCAATCAGGATCGGAATGTATGGTGATCTAACTGGTCCCACAGCACTTTGGGGGACAAATGCAGAAAGGGGAGCTAAACTTCGTATAAAAGAGGTTAATGAAAATGGAGGAGTCCTTGGAAGGCAGATAGAGTTAATTAGCTACGATTGTCAGCTAAGCCCTACAGAAGCTATAAAAGCATATACCCGACTGGTTCAGGAAGATAAAGTTGTTGCTGTAAATGGTTCACTTATTTCGAACACAGCTCTGGCTGTTTCTCCGGTTGCTATTGAAATGGAAGTTCCTGTTGTTGCAAGAGCTATGGATGAAAGGGTTACAACCCCTGGATTTGATCCTGATAACCCGGATAAGAGTATACCTCCAAACCCATACTTTTTCCTTCTTCAGCCATCAGCATTTCAGCAGGCAGCTGCAATTGCAGGATATGCTATTGATGAACTGGGAATGGATACCTTTTCCATGCTGTACACTCCAGGGAATGCCTATGCTCAGTATCTTGCAAAGGGATTTGAGTATTATGTAAAGAAAAGAGGAAAGACAATGCTTAAAGCATTTGAGTTCCAGATGGGTGATTCAGATTTTAAAACTCAAATTACTGCCATTAAGCAATTAAACCCGGATGGATTATTTATACCGAATTATACTGCCCAGAATGCAAATATTGCTAAACAATCTGTTGAGCTTGGACTGAAGTCAGTAATGATTGGAAATAATTCATGGGATGCCCCAATGGACAAAGTTGCGGGTACTGCTGCAGACGGAGCCTATTTTCCACTTAATATCAGCCATGACAATCCTGATCTTCAATGGTATCGGGATAAATATAGTGAAGAATATGGAGAAGAACCACTCTTAAACTCATTTGCAGGATGGGATGATGTAGGTTTTATTATTCAGGCAATTGAAAAAGCAGGATCTACTGATCCTGTAGCAATTGCAAGAGCAATGGCAGACACAGTTAACTATGAAGGTATTATTGGTACAATTAATATGAACAGAAAAACCCATAGACCAGTGGATCTGGCAATGTCAATTCTTTACTATGAAGGCGACAAAGTAAAAACTGCCGAACAAAAATATCTTCCAAAATAATTCTTTGATTTCATAACTCCCTGGGATTTCAGGGAGTTATGCTTTTCTATGTATAAAAACAATATTTATTTACACTAAAAGGAGTGGTATTATGATTTCTTTTAAAAAAAAGAAACTGAAAGTTTTTGTTTTTGATAAAACTGAATCTATGGCAGATCAGGCAGCAGAAGATGTTACTGCTAAAATAAAAGAGTTACAAAACAATAAAACAGAGATAAATATTATTTTTTCAGGAGCTGAGTCCCAGGAGCTTTTTTTAAGAAATCTTGCTGCTGCAAAAGAGATTATGTGGGAGAAAATAAATGCATTTGCTGTTGATGAATTTATTTCTCCCGGTATGAACCCTGATTTTAGAGTCTCCAGTCAGCCCGAAAAACTCCTTTACTCCAATGTAAATTTAAAAAGTGTAAATATAATAAATTATGCTGCAGAGGATATTGAGAAAGAACGGGAGAGATATGAAGAAATTATAAAAAAGAATCCACCGGACATTGTATGTCTTGGAATTGGTAAATCGGGTCATATTGCCTTTAATGAACCCGGGCAGAGCAGTTTTAATGACTCTCAGTATGTAAGTATAATGGAGCCTGATGAAAATTCGGAAGATCAATTGATGCGGGATCCAAATTTCAAGTCTCTTGGTATAATTCCAAAAAAAGCAATTACAGTAACTATTCCTCCTTTAATGAAATGTCCAAATGTCTTTGTAGTTACACCTTATAAAATTAAGGCGCCGATAATTAAAAGATTAATGGAGAGTGATGTTGATGAAAGCCTGCCTGCATCTATTCTTCAGACCAAAGAGGGTGCTAAACTATATCTTGACAGAGAGTCCTACAGTCTCTGTAAATAAATTACAGAAAACGAAACCATAGGAGTATAACTAATGGGAAAATACAAAGTAGTCGTAACAGACGACAGATATGAAAGCTATAAAGAGGAGAATGAAGTTTTAAAAGAACTTGAAATTGAGGTTGAAATTCACAATCTGACAGGACCGGATGACGCAAAAGAGGTTTTAAAAGATGCCGATGCAGTTTTAAACAATCTGTTTCCCCTTACAAAAGAAATTATAAGTAAGATGGATAAGTGCAAAGTAATAAACCGTTATGGGGTTGGATATGACAATGTAGCTGTGGAGGCAGCAACAGAAAAAGGGATATGGGTGTCAAGAGTACCTGACTACTCACTGGAAGATGTATCTGATCATGCACTTGCACTGTTATTGGGCAGTGTAAGAAAAATAGCCTATAAAGACAGAATGATCAGGACAGGAAAATGGAATCTTCATAAGGACTGGCCTTCCTTCAGAATTGCAGGGAAAACTCTTGGGCTTATAGGGTTTGGAGCTATTTCCAGAACATTGTTCAGAAAAATCTCCGGATTAGGCCTTGAAAAAGTTCTGATTTATGATCCGTTTGTAGATATTGATGAGATAAAAAAAGCAGGCGGTGTTCCTTCAACACTGGTTGAACTGCTTGAAGGTTCAGACTATATCTCCATTCATGCTCCATTGACAGGTAATACCAAAGGGATGATTGGGGAGAATGAATTTGCAAAAATGAAAGATAACTGTCTATTAATAAATACTTCCAGAGGACCTCTTATAGATGAAAATTCTCTTTATAATGCTTTAAAAGAGGAACAAATAGCCGGGGCGGCAATTGATGTTTATACAGTAGAACCTCTGCCCAGGGAGAGCCCTTTACGATCTTTGGACAATATTATATTAACCGATCATGCAGGCTGGTATTCTGAAGAATCTATTATCGAATTAAAAACAAAGGCAGCCAGAAATATCCTTGAGGTGCTGAAGGGGGGGAAACCCATTTATTCGGTAAATAAGATATAGTATAAGTGGAGAGTCACCCATCTGTTGAGGTTTTTCACAATTAATAATTTTAAAGAACCTTGATATATGTTTACTACTTCTTAAATTCGTCTCTTATCTTAAAAATAAGATCCGGATCCGCGTTGTAGGGCAATATTCCAGAACCAGCCAGTGTAAAGGGATATCTTTTCATCAGACTCTTTATTCTTTCAATCTCTTCTTTTATCTGCGGCCAGTTACCGTACATAAAATTTTCTACAGACATATTAATTCTTACTGGTATTTTCATGTTTTCAATATTTTTAAGAAACAAATCCTGATCTGTCTCTGCGGGACATATTAAAAACCCGGCACCAATATTTCCCAGGGCTTCTGTTATTAAAGCGTTGTCACCACCTAAAATACATGCAGGATGCTGCCCTGTTTTATTAAATAATCCTTTTGTAATAATCTGTAGAGAGGGGACAATGAGTTTTTCAACCAGAGCCGGGGACAGTAGTGGAGGTGTTGCAGCAGATTCAAATAGCGAAATACCAAACCCCTGGTCAATAATTTGCTCCGCAATTATCAGTTGATTTTCGGCCAGATAAGAAAGGGCATCTCCTACCCTTTTAACCTCTGTAAATGAGGCTATAAGGAGAGGCTCAAACCCTGTAAGATTTGCTGCAATGGAGTAGGCTCCGGAAAGAGGCAGTCGGATATCAGCTTCCGGCAGTTCCCTTTTTACAAGTCCGGCGGCTTCAATAACCAAAGGCCATCGCCCGCTTGTGTTTATATCCAGTTCAGGAAGCTTTAAAATTTCGTCTGTGCTTTTTAAAAAAGCTTCTTTAATAGCCGGAACTTCATTCCCATCAGGTTTATCAACTACTGCACCGTATGCTTCAGGTTCCAGATTATAGATATCAATTCCCACTGTAATGGGGGAGTGATTATACTTGTGGTATGCTGCAATATGTGCTTTGGCCATTAAAATTGCATCTCTTGAAACATCCCAGGGAGACCTTGCTATAAACCTGGCTGCATGTTCGTAAACTACCGGTGTAAAATTCATATTAAACTCCCTGGTGTTAGTTGAAAATATCTTTATTTCTGTTTTGTTCCCAGACAAATTCAAACCAAAATTCTTTGTCTGGAATAGGACGTCGCTTAATATATTTATGGTTTATTTCACCATTTTCAGTAAAACAGCTTACAAGAATTCTGTTAAAATCCTTATTTTTCGTCTCTCTGTATATAATGTTCAGCCCCTCGGGATTTATTATTTCATTCCCTTCTACATCCATAATCATATACGATCCTCTACTTCTTCCTCCACTACTAATATAATATTCTATTGCAGAGAGATATACCCAATGTGCAAGTACCAGATGCCTGTTTTTTAGAGCAAAGGGGAGAAGGTTTATATTGTTAATTGTACATTCATTAAAGCTTTTAAACTGCTTTTTTGCATCAATAACTCCCTGGTGGGTAATATCATCTTTTCTAATATATCCGCCAGCCAGTGACATTCTGATCTGAAATTTATCTCTATAGTTTCTAAGGGAAGAACATTGAGCATCTTCATCATCAGAATGTTTTAGAATTTTAGATATTATTTCTGTAAGATCATTAATGCTGCTCTTAATACCCTTTATGGTATCCTCAATAATAAGAGTAGATTCTCTGTATGTTTCAGAAATTTTTTGTGCGGCTCGAAGGGAACCTACCTGCCCGGAATTTAGAGCAGAACCTCCAGGGCGGTAAACACCATGGCTTCCGTTTACTTCACCAATAGGAAAGAAGTGTTTAAGGTTAGTGGATTCCCACCAGATGTCTCCTGAGAGGCCTCCATTATTATGCTGGGAGCAGACAGCTATCTCCAGGGGTTCTTTAGAAAGATCTATACTATGGCTTTTGTACATATTTACCGCATCAGGATTCATTTTTGTTAATCTGTCTATTGGTAAACCAAATAATGCATTTGATTTTGTAAGATACTTTTCTGCTTCAGGGGAGAGTTTATCGAGTTTAAATTTACCAATTACTAAATTCCCTTCAGGATTCCTTCGGAAATCAAGAAATACCCTTCGCCTTTTTTCATGAATTTCCTTATAAACAAGAATATCAATAAGGGATGATCCATAGTTTTCCACTTTTCGGGGATCAAAGGGCCATTGATAACCCTTAAGAAAGACAGCATTTGTCAGCAATTCAATATCTGGAAACCAATTACAAAGAAATTCTTCTTCATGCCTGCCATCCTGGTCAGTACTTATATAGCGGGGAATAACCTGTTGAAAGGCTCCGGAGACATTCCATCGGTGCTTTATGGAAGCAAGCCCAAACTGTGATTCAGAGAGATTAACAGCTTCGGCACCTATTTCCAGGGCAAGACCAATTGCACCGGTATGTCCATGAGGGTAGACTGATTCCTTGTAGAGTCCTCCTGGGCCGCCGACACCAAATACAGTATTTTCAGCAAGATAACAGATAAGCCCCAGGTTATCATTTTCTATTTTTCGTTTATCAAGGCAAAGGGCCCCAACAACTCTGCTGCCAATTTTTAAGATTTTTACAACATCGGTATTATCAGAGATCTCTATCTTTTTTCGCATGACCTCACTAAGAAGTAATTCTACCATCTCTCTGGAAGTGTAGGGACCGGCAGATGTTCCCCTTTGCATTGTATCATGATCAGTTTTATACCCAACAAAGGATCCGTATTCGTTGTGGGGGAACTTTACTCCAATATTAACCAGATGATAAAACGCCTGAAGAGAGCAAGTGGCCTCTGTAAGAGCAATATCTCCATGCATAGAACCTCCGTCAAACAGAGATTTCGCCATAAGGAAGGAAGAGTCGGGAATTTTGATCATATCTGAAAGTTTGTAATAGGTCTGTTTATCTGATCCCGTATTTCTGGAAGTCCCCGATTTTAACCCCTCTGTAACTATAAGGAGATCATCAACTCCAAATTGATGTAATCGATCTGCACAATTTAAAGAAGCTGCACCGCTGCCTATTACCAATGTATGAATGTAGAAAATCGGTATATCAAATTGTGAGCTTAGAATAGAATCAAGTTGCTTCATTAAATTGTTGTCCCCTTTATATAACTCCCAATAATTTTCTGTCTAATCCCGTGAGTATCTCTTTGAACAATTTTCTTTTGCAGATATTTGCCAGCTTCATATCCCAGTTTATAAACAGATAGTTCAATTGTATCTATTCTATCTGAAAGCAGATCCAGTATTGGAGAATTATCGAATCCTGTCAGTGAAAAGGATTCAGGAATTTTCAGTCCCCTGCGAATTGCTTCCTGATAGAAATAAACAGCAAAAACATCGTTAAAACAGAGGACAGAATTATAGTTTCTGTTTATTATTTCCGCCATTATATAATTTGATATCTCATCAATTCCTGAAGCGATAAATATATCTTTTTCAGTGAAATCAACACCATATGCTCTGGATGCTTCAAGAATACCCTGCTCACGTTCTCTGGAAACTTCAATTTCAGAAAATCCAATATAACAAGGCTGGGGCTTTGTATTTCCCCATTACAGCTCTCCAACTAGAGTATTGATTCCGGCTTTACTATCATTGGCAATATACTTTTCTTCCGGGACTGTTCTGTTTAAAAGGAGATATGGGATTCCTCTTTCTTTAAGAACTGAAGTCAGTTTTTTACCAGGAATTCCAAAGGCAAATATAGATCCATCTATGTCACCTAATTTTTTATTTTGAAAAACTGAAATATCTCCATCATTTATCTTTGTAATAATATTAACTTTAACCTCTCCAAACCCATCCTGAATACCCATAATCAGTTCTGCAACATCATAAAACAGATGAATATATGAATACCTTGCAACTGGAAGAAAAAGCTTGATGTTAAGTATGGCCCTTCTGCTTTGCTTTTTTATTGGCCGCTTTATGTATCCCATATCTTCTGCGGTTTTAAAGACAATATCTCTTTTTTCTTTGCTGTAAAGTGTTGAGTTATTCAGTATTCTGGATACTGTGCTGGTTGAGATATTTAACTTTGAAGCAATATCATATATTGTAATTTTTTTTTCTTTCATTTCTCTTTTAAAAGATCTCTGTAATACTTATTTGTAACTACACAGCCAACATATTTTTGGCTTGCCAATAGCTTTGAACATCCTGAGCATGCTGTGCAGTAATCTACCTTTTCTCCATCTGTAATCTTTTTGGGAAAAAGGGGATCTGATAAAATTTGCCGTCCGTAACCAATAAAGTCTGTATTTAGATCCAGGATATTTTCTTCTGCAAGATCAAGCCCCTCCTCTTTAAGAATTGAATATGCCGATCCAATTACTTTCATTTTTGAAACAAGGGATTTTGCTCTTTTTGCATAACGAAACTGGTGGAGATAAAATAGTTTTGAAGGAGGAGTTGGACGTGTAATTTCTGATGTTACCCCTGGAATACCTGCAGAAATATTTACATAATCCATACCGATGGATTCCATTAAAAGAATAAGAAGATCCATCTGCTTCAAATCCTCAATAAGTTCGTCCTCATTAAGAGTCCCGCATCCACCTCTAATACCTTCATAGTATGAGATTCTGGATCCCAGGATAAATGATTTATCCTTTAGTTTTGTACGAATCTCAGTAATGCTTTCGTTCAGCAGACGGGTTCTGTTTTCGAAAGAACCTCCCCATCTGTCACTTCGAATATTAGCAGGTCTTAATATTTCACAGCCAAAATATCCATGGCACATTTTAAAATCAATTCCATCCGCACCAGCTTTTTCCGCCAGTAGTGCAGTTTCAATAAAGTTGTTTTTTATTTCCTCTATTTCCTCAGTTTCAAGGAGGTGTTCCCCTTCCTCTGCATTATACAAAGCTGTAGGCTGGGAAAATTTCTTACCGCTTCTTCTGCCTGAGTGGGTAATCTGAAACAGAATAATTGTATCCGGAGCTTTCTTTTTCATCTCTGTAACAAGATTCTTAAAACTGTTAAAAGTATCTATATTTAGTATCAGCTGATTTTTTCTCGCCAAAGCAGCAGAGCTTACTGATATTGCTTCAATAATTATTACTCCCCAGTCTCCTTTTACTAACTGAATATATTTTTCTATCTCCATGTTTGAAACACTGCCGTTATCGCTGTCGTTACCTTCCATAGGCTGGGCAACAAATCTGTTGGGAGCTGTTTTTTTTCCTATTCTACAAGGACTGAAGAGAGCAGGATATTCTTTCATTTGAAACCGCCCGGTTATTTGTTGCATACAACAATAGAACTATGATAGAATTGTGTCAAGGTTTGTAGTAAATATCAAAGGAAAAAAAGATGAATAGAGTAGTGTTGGTTACAGGGGGCAGTCGGGGTATTGGAAGAGGTATCTCTACCACACTGGCTTCCAGAGGGTATTCTGTTGCAATAAATTACGCAGGGAATAAGGAAGCAGCAGAGCTTACAAAAAAGCAATGTACTGAAGCTGCCATGGAGCAAACTCAGAGATTTGAAATACTTCAGGCTGATATAAGCAGTCAAAATGACAGATTGGAGCTTAGTGAAAATATTTACAATACATTTGGGCGCCTGGATGGGTTAATAAACAATGCAGGGATTGCCCCTTTGGAAAGAGCAGATCTTCTTGAAATGGATGAAAAATCCTATAACAGAGTTATGGATGTTAATCTGAAGGCTCCTTTTTTTCTATCCCAGTTAATAGCAAAAAGATGGAAAAATGAAAAATCAATCCCATCCAGCGAACAAAATAAAACTATTATTTTTATCTCTTCTGTATCATCAGAGATGGTTTCCATCAATAGAGGAGAGTACTGTATAAGTAAAGCAGGAATATCAATGACATCCCTTCTTTTTGCTGCAAGACTTGCCGGGGAAGGAATAGATGTTTTTGAGATAAGACCCGGGATAATTGAAACAGATATGACTGCCGGTGTGAAAACTGCTTATACAAATAAAATAGAAGCGGGCCTTGTCCCGGCAGCCAGATGGGGATTACCTGAAGATATTGGGAAATCAGCAGCTGCATTGCTGTCAGGTGATTTTTCATTTTCCACAGGCAGTGTTATTTCGGTCGATGGGGGGATGCATATTTCGAGACTTTAAACATTCGTTCTGGTCCTAAGCATCGGTCTCAAAGCATCCCTGAACAGGTGATAAACACTTCCTGAAACAGCTCCCCGGGATCCGGATACCACATCAAGTTCTACAGAAGAGTGAGCATATCCCGGAATCCTCTCCATGAGTCCTTTTTTCAGATCCTGATAAATCAAATTGTCCTGTGCAAAAGGTCCCAATAGCAGAATCCTGTCAGGGTAAAAAACTTTATAAAGATTAGCCAGACTCATGGTGACATATCCAAGGGCCTTCTTTATTACTTCCAGGTTTCCAATATCAATGTTTTGAATGAACCTGGTAAATTCCGGTTCATCCTCAGGTGCAGTAGGATAGACTTCCCTTATTTCAGGAAGTATGGCCCAAAGAGCAGCCTCTGTCTCCAGACATCCTATGGAACCGCAACTGCATCGTTTGGTTGAGTTATGATTAACCTGCCAGTGCCCCACTTCTCCAAACCTGCCAAGGCTCGATTTCAGGACTTTACCTTCCGAAGCAAAAGCAGAACCAATTCCATACCCCCAGTGAAAAAGCAGAGTGCCGCCTTTTCTGAAGTTCTCATTATTAAAGAGTAAATATTCAAGTTCAGGGTCAAGGCTTCGGTTTAGAGATAATGGGACATTGAATTCTGATATCAGTTCAGTAAAACTGATATTACTTAGCTTAGGCCAGCGGGCCGAAGAGGTCCATTTACCTTTTTCTCCATTTACTGTCCCGGGCAGGGATGTCCCAATTCCAATTAATTGTGATTTTTCAGGCAGTTTATTGACTAAAAATTTCAGTATTTCTTGTAATTCTTTAATTATTGCTATGTTATCTACTTCTTTTGGGATAAGAATTGATTGTGATTCAAGGATCTCTCCATTCAGATTTACAAGTGTACCTTTAATCTCCCTGGAAACCACATAAATTGATATTGCTGAAAAACGGCAGTAGTTAGGAGCAAGTTGTATTTCAGGCCGTCCTTTACTGTTTCGTTCTTTTGAATCTCCTTCAAGTACAAGCCTGTCCTCGATAAGTTCCTTAATAATTTTTGAAACTGTAATTGGTCTTAATCCAAGATTTTCAGCTATCATTTTCCGTGTATTGCTATTTGAAACACAGAGCTTGTGAAAGACTAAGGCCTTCTCCTTATCTTTAATGCGATAATTACTATTTTCGTGAATTGTATCAATACTAAAGAGCATTTCTGTTTTTACTCCTTGACAAATAATCATCCACATAATAACATATTACGATAATATATGTAAAGAGATTAATTCACTATAATAGGAGGCATAGATTATGGCTAAAAAAATCGATATAACCATAGTTGGTGGAGGTATGATCACTAACGATTTACTGCTCCCGTCAATCTATCACCTGCAGAGAACAAGGATTGTCGGGGAGATAAATATCTGTGCATTAAACAATCCTCCTCTTAAAGCACTAAAAGGAAATGCAGTAATAAAGGAAGCATTTCCGGAACAGGATTTTACACCTTATCCCTCTCTGGAGGAGAATCAGGACAAGAATTCCCCCGAACTTTATAAAGAAGTTCTATCGAAGATGAAACCAAGGCAGGCTGTAGTTGTGGCAATGCCCGACCAGCTCCATTATCAGGTTGTTATGGAAGCATTAAATGCCAATCAGCATATTCTTTCAGTAAAACCTCTGGTTTTAAGCTATAATCAGGCCGAAGAGATAAAGGACTTTGCATTTTCCAAAGGCCTCTTTGTAGGAGTTGAGTACCATAAGCGATTTGACCGAAGATCTCTTGAAGCAAGAAAGCGCTACCAGGACGGGAATTTTGGTGAGTTTAAAATGGGGGAGGCAAAATTAATAGAACCCTGGCTTTACAGACACTCCAATTTTCAAAACTGGTTTACCACAGATAAAACAGATCCTTTTACCTATATTGGCTGTCACTATGTGGATCTTGTATATTTTATAACAGGTCTTAAACCTGTGGAACTAACTGTTGCAGGAATTAAAGACAAATTTCCCAATGGGAAAACCGGCTATATGTGGGCACAGGGAAGAGTTCGTTTTGAAAACGATGCATTGTTAACTGTCACAACCGGCCTTGGATATCCGGATGACGGCGCTGGAAGCAACGATCAGGGGATAGTTATGTACTGTGAAGGAGAAGATTGCGGCAGCATGATTAAACACAACGATCAATTTCGGGGTGTTTCCCACAGCTATGTGGATAACATTGGAGTTGCCGGCAGTAAGTTTAACTTTATAAACCCTGATTTTTTCAGGTTGATACCATGGGAAGGTGAAGGGGCCAAACCTGTGGGTTATGGATACGATTCTGTTGCTGCGAATATAACATCAATGGCGGCTATTGAGAATTCTGATAATGCTGAGGATATCCAAGTACGTCAGGAACAAATTAGGGAAATAGATGCTAAAGGAATTATCGCAACGCCTGCAAATAGTTTTATTAACGAACTGGTAGTTGAAGCTACAAGAGAATCTATAGAGAATGATGGCAAATCAGTAAAGATTATTT
Source organism: Spirochaetaceae bacterium (assembly GCA_030600745.1). Classification (GTDB taxonomy): domain Bacteria; phylum Spirochaetota; class Spirochaetia; order B11-G9; family B11-G9; genus JAJRQE01. The sequence goes on from JAUVLL010000003.1 coordinate 21,083, forward strand.
ACGGAGATCATCCGCATATAAAAAGATAAAATGGGCGACATATAATGTCGGGGACCCATTTTAGTCGCAAGAAAGATAATAGAAGTCCCATTAATTGAGTAAACAAGGAGCAGAAAATGGCACAGTACAATCTTACACCGGTAGATGTTCAGGCAGTAGAAACAAAATACAGAATAATAAAAACAAAACTTCCGGTACCGGAATCTTTGGAAATATTTCGAAGTCTTGCAGAATCGGAACCAAGAAGCATGATGGGGCAGCCACCAATTATCTGGGACAGGGCAGAAGGGTTTCAGGTAGAGGATAGATGGGGAAACAGATGGATTGACTGGTCCGCAGGAGTGTTAATTGCAAACTCAGGACACGGAAGAGTCGAGGTTAGGGATGCCCTTAAAAAGATAATTGATAAACCCCTTCTGTCCTCCTATGTATTTGTTCATGAAAAAAGAGCAGAGCTAACAGAAATGCTTCAGGCTCTTACCCCAAAGCCGGAGGATTATTCTGTATTTCTTTTAAGCACAGGAAGTGAAGCTGTTGAAAATGCAATTAAGCTTGCAAGAACATATGCCATTGAAAAACATGGTAAGGAGAAACGCTATATTATCTCATTTGAAAATGCCTTCCATGGAAGAACTCTTGGATCCCAGCTGGCAGGGGGAATGGATAAACTTAAAACATGGATTGTTGGAGAAGGGGAAACTTTTATCCAGGTTCCTTTTCCCGATGGTTATAAAAATGAAGACACAGGGTTTGAGTTGTTTTTAAAGAGTATTGAGGATCAGGGAGTAACAGGAGATCAAATAGCAGGCGTTATTACCGAATCCTATCAAGGTGTCGGTCCTGATTTTTTACCTGTAGAGTATGCACAGAAACTGCAGGATTTCTGTCTTAAGTACGATATCATCTCAATCTACGATGAGGTTCAGGCAGGATTCGGACGATCGGGAAAGATGTTTACATATGAACATTACGGTGTGGAGCCTGATTTAATTGTCTGTGGTAAAGGAATAACTTCATCGCTGCCTCTGTCTGCAGTGATTGGCAAAAAGAAAGTACTGGATCTCTATACACCAGGATCGATGACATCAACTCATTCAGGAAGTCCCTTACCTGTTACTGCAGCTGTTGAGAATTTAAAACTAATTAAGAAAGAAAATCTTGTAGAGAACAGCAGAATACTTGGTGAAGTTCTAATGGCGGGTTTGCAGGAGATAGTAAATAAATATCCGGACAGACTTGGATGCCTCCATGGAAAAGGTCTGGTTGCAGGAATACAGGTTGTAGAATCAGGTACAAAGACTCCCGATCCGGAAACTGCAAAAAACATAAATGAAAAATGTTTTCATAAAGGTCTGTTGATGTTTGCACCTGTAGGAATTGCTGGAGAGTGTATAAAAATTTCACCTCCTTTAATGATAGCTGAAGATGCTCTTATAGAAGGGTTGGAAGTTCTTAATGAAGCCTGTGATGAAATATTGGGAGTAAACTAAATATGTCTTAGATTGGCATTTCTTTTAAAAATGCTGAAGTCTCTGAAAGAACCTGTTCCGGATTTTCCGGAACAGTAAAAATCTCGAGGGATATCCATCCATTATATTTAAGATCTTTCAATACTGAAAAAGATTTCCTGTATTCCTCTGCATCTTCCGGATTGGGATGTCCCCCGGAGGGAGTATTTAAGTGAACATGTTTGATTATATTTATATTCTTTTTTATAAGCTCAGGCCAGCTGTCTGTCTCGTCTCCACAGTTATGAAAATCAAACATACCGGAAATACTACTTCTGTTTACCCGGTTTATCAGCTCAGTAGATTCTTTCAATGTATTAATAACATTGGTATCTGTAGAAGCCAGGGCTTCGATGCATACAGTGGAATTACAGTCAGCGGCAGTATCAGCTATCCCTGCCAGACCCTCCTCCATATATTTCCGGGCTTCTGTCACACTTATTTCTGAGGCTATTCTCTGTTTTGGAGATCCTAAAGTAAGATATCCCCCTCCAAGCTCTCCTGAGAGGTGTAGCAGTCTTTTCAAATGGTCCCAGGACCATTCCCTTTTCTTTTTATCCGGGGAAGTTATATGCAAATTTTCCGGTTTAACAAACAGCCAGTGAAGACCTGCAAAAACAAGTCCGCTGTTACTCAGGGTGTTCTTAATCATAGTAATTGTATCTGCTGGAATTGAAGTCACATCCCCAAAGAGTGTGAAGGGGGCAATCTCTATTCCATTAAACCTATGAGCTACAAGTAAATCACAGCTTTTCTGGAATTCCATGTTTCCAAATAATTCATTACAGATAGCGGTTTTAATCATACTGGCAACACCTCTTAACTGCATTCTACCATGTTTATTACCCAACACCAATATTTGATTCTATAATTATATGAATAGATAATAGAAATAGCTTATAATGATTATGACAGATATCAGGAGAGGTATTCATGGAAGATATTAAAGGATGTTCAGTTTTTTCCGGAAAAAATATTAGAATCAGCTTTGATAGAGGTGTAATTACTGCAGTTACAAAGTTGGATAGTTCCAATCGTCTGCCCTACATATCACCTGGATTCATAGATACCCAGGTTAATGGTTACGCTGGTCTGGACTATAGCGCTCGAAACCTTGAACAGGATGATGTTGTAAAGATAGTACATATGTTAGCTGCCTTTGGGACCAGCAGTCATTTTCCTACTATTGTTACAAATTCACAGAAACTTATTGTAAAAAATCTCAAAACAATAGACCAGGTAATTAGAAACAATCCGGAAATTTCTACTTCCATCCCTGGTATACATATTGAGGGTCCCTATATCTCTTCAGAAGACGGCCCCCGGGGGGCGCATAATATCCGGTTTATAAGAGATCCGGACTACCATGAGTTTTTAGAATGGCAGAAAGCTTCCGGGAACAGGATCAGGCAGGTTACTCTGGCCCCCGAATTACCAGGTGCTATGGATTTTATAAAAAGAGTCTCTCTTGATGGTGTCGTGGTTTCTATTGGCCACACAGCAGCCGAGCCGGAGGTAATAAAGGAGGCAGTAAAGGCAGGGGCTTCCATGTCTACCCATCTGGGAAATGGAAGCCATGGAATGATACCCCGGCTAAAGAACTACATATGGGAACAAATGGCCTCTGATAATCTATCTGCCAGCATTATTACTGATGGATTTCATCTTCCCCCTGCTGTTGTTAAGGTCATACTACGAGCCAAGATGCTGAAAAATTTGGTTCTGGTAAGTGACATAGCAGTGCTGGGAGGTATGAAACCCGGTATACGTAAATGGGGTGATATTGAAGTAGAGGTATTCAAAGATGGTCATCTTGGTCTTGCCGGAACTGAATATCTGGCAGGCTCCGGGCATCTTCTAAATCATTCACTGTCATGGCTTATGAATGAACTTAAGCTAAGTCCGGCTGATGCAGTAAGATTATGTACGGTTAACCCCCGGAGGAAGTTTTTTCCGGATGAATATATTCCGGAACTGAAGCATGGTGATCCGGCAGATCTTACTATGTTTGACTGGAAAAAAGGAGATCCTTTACTTACAATACTGGAAACCTGGCGCTGCGGCAAAAAGGTGTACTCTAAACCTCATTGACCGGATATACAGGTTTCCCGCCCTTCAGCACTGCCGCAATATTCAGCGCTGCTTTTGTCTTAAGTTCCTCTTTGGATTCTTCGCTGTACCAGCCTGTATGATCAGACAGAATTACATTATCAAGTTTACGCAACGGACTCTCCATGGAGAGTGGTTCGTTTTCAAAAACGTCCAGCCCTGCACCATTGATTACTCCAATTTCCAGTGCCTCTGCTACATCAGCCTCATTCAACACGGCCCCTCTGGAGGTGTTTATCAGGATTGCACCATTTTTCATTAATGCAAGCTGTTCTTTCCCTATCATTCCCCGGGTAGAATCAGCCAAAGGAACATGGACAGATATAAAATCAGAATCAGCCAGAACTGAGGAGAGATCTGCAGGAATACCGCCTTTTCCTTTAATATTTTTTTCATCAACAAAGGGATCGTAAACCAGTACTTTGGAGAATCCTAATCCCATAGTTTTCTCATGAAACCTTCTGGCTATAGCCCCGTAGCCTATAAGGCCTAAAACTCCATCTTTTATCCTGTGACATGGCTGATCATCATGAAGGTTCCATTTCCCCTTGCGGATCATTCTGTCTTTATACGCAACCTTTCTTACACAACCCATCAGCAGGGCAAGGGCCTGATCAGATACATCTTCAATAGAATAATCCGGTACCCGTGCTACCCATATCCCTTTTTTTGTCGCAGCATCAACATCTACGTTGTCATAACCAACTCCATACCTGGACATCACCTTGCATTTATCAAGTTCGGATATCAGATCCGCAGTCATTGGATGGAGATTAACTAAAAGGGCATCAGCTTCCCTGATTATTCTGTCAAACTCTGTCTTGTTGTCCGGATTTAGTATAATAAGCTCTGCATCTATTTTTTCCAGAACATTTATTTCTTCTGTGTAATTTCCATATCTGTCATCGGTAACTGCAACTTTGAACATTGGTTTCCTCCTTTAAGAATTATACAGGATATTTCTATTATCTGCCAGAATAATATTCTGATCATACTCCGGGCGTTACCCCTTTCATAAGGGGTCATGCTTTTCGGGGGTTCCGTATTTTATAGGGGCGAATATGGAATTCGCCCCTACAAAACACCGCCTGCGGCGCCCCTACAATCATTAACGTATTGGCTAAGAAAGTTATTCAGCTGATCTATTAGTATTCTGATCATAACACATTCTATACTATCCTCACTTCAATATTTTCATTCAGATAATCCCGCCACTTTTTCCAGTCAGGATATACTCTGGAAAGTAGAGCATAAAACCTTGAGCTATGATTATGCTCTTTTGTATGGCACAGTTCATGGAAGATAACATAATCAATGCATACTTTAGGTGCAGAAACAAGTTTTGGATTCAAAAAAATCTTTCCCTCCCTTGTACAACTTCCCCAGCGCTTCGCCATTATCTTTACCTGCCAGACAGGTTCCTTTTTAATGCCTATTACTGCAGAAACTTTTATACATTCCATAAATCGCTCTTTAAATATCTGCAGGCTCCTCTCTCGAAACCAATTTAGAAGAAGCTTCTCCCTTTGTTCAATGGAATGAGATTCTGGTGCAGAAAGATGAAATCTTCCATTTTTCAGCTTAACATAAGGCTTTCCTGCAAGAACCTTAAGCCTGTACTGCTTACCCAGATATCGGAATGTCTCACCTGTTTGATATTTCGGCTTTGGCTGAGACGGCTGTAATCGTGAAAACTCCAGTCGTTTCTTATATATCCATGGAGCACGCTTCTTGACTTTCTGCAGAACTTCATTAAGATCCACATACTCCGGAGCTACAACTTCTATATGCTGATCCGGATAAACATGGATTGCAAGTGTTTTTCTATTTCTTCTATCAAGACTGAATTCAATATCTGTTGTACCGTATTGTATTTTATAATTCACGGCTCTTTGCAATCTCCAGTGTTTGCTCAATGATTCTATCAATTACCTCATAACTCCACTTAAGATCAAAATTGCCTTTAATTTGAAGTAAATAATCTTCAATATCATTGAACATTTGATTATGAACACCCGGATCATGAACCCAGTCTCTTTTTTCCAGGTTTTTAATTATTGTATCTATTTTTACTGCTGCATCAGCTCCAAGGTAAGCAGGAGCAGTCTCTTTAACCATACCATCAGGAAGTTCTTCCAATACTACGCGATAATATGGACGTGCCGATTCATGTTGCTTTAACTTATCCGGTATATCAGAAGAACCTTTTGTTCTCATTTCATCCATAGCCTCTCTAATACGGTTAAGATAATTTGCGTCTGATAGTCTTTTAGCTCTATGTTCAGCAATTGCTGCATTTATTATTTCTGATAATTTTTTATAGAGTAATGGATCTTCCTGCATTTTATCATGAATAGTTTTTCTCATTCTTGCTGCTATTGTATCTGCTTTAGCTGCATCTCCTTCAACCCCTCCAATTTCCCGCTCAAAATCTTCTATATTAAACAAATCAACAGGTTCAACAATTTGTTTTACAATCTTTGCTCCAATGTATTTATTCACCATGTTCCTGATTTGTACTTCATAGGATGAATAATCTACAGTCTCACCATATCGCTGTTTTACCGTATTTCTTAGTGAAAGAAACATTTTTAGATCATCTTTATATCGTTGGATAGACGCAAGTGAAGTGTCCTCGTGAAACCTGGCGTTTCCAAGAGCCAATCTCAATGTATTAGCAAATACCCGAAGTGAATCATAAAATTTCTGTCGTGTATCTTCAGGTTCCAGATGAAGCTGCATCGCCTCAGTGTCTGATTTATTTTTGACAGAATTAAATACTTCCCGGACATTAGTATGATATTGAGCCAGTTTTCCTATTTCTTCGAGAACATTTGTAATTATTCCATCAACATCTTCCCTGTCAAAACCTTCCTCTTCAAGAGCTTTGTAGAGTTCAATGGCATCATTAAGCTGACCGAAAACACCTCGATAATCGATAATAAGCCCATATTCTTTACCGTCATACAGTCGATTCACCCTGGCGATAGCCTGCAGAATATTGTGTTCTTTTAAGCGCTTATCTATGTAGAGTACTGCATTTCTAGGAGCATCAAATCCGGTGAGAAGCTTATCGATTACTATAATAATTCCCGGTTCATCGGATTTTTTAAATCGTTCAATAAGCGTATCCTGATATACTTTCGCTGAGCCGAACTGATCCATCATGGATTTCCAGAATCTTTGGACTTCCGGAATATCGGCTTCATCAACCTCAGAATGATCTTCCCTTGTGTCAGGAGGGGACATGATGACTGCTGTTGAAAGCCCTCCAAAATCATCAAAATACTTTTTATATTTTATAGCTTCCTGCCTGGATGATACTGCAAACTGACCCTTTAGCCCTGAGTTTTTATAATCAGTTGTAAAGTGCTGGATGATATCATATGCAATTTCCTGAAGACGTTCTTCTGATTTTGTTAACTCTTCTTCCCGGCGGAATTTCTTCTTCAAATCTATTTTTTGATCTTCTGTTAAATCTTTTGCAATACGTTCAAACCACTTATCAATCTGCTTCTTATCTCCTCTAAGCTCACTCATTCTCCCTTCATATATAAGGCGTGTAACTGCACCATCGGTAACGGCCTGATTCATTGAATAAGAATGGATGAATCCACCAAATTTAGCTGCTGTACTTTTTTCTTTCTTTAATAATGGAGTTCCTGTAAAGCCAATATAACAGGCGTTTGGGAATACTCTCTTCATACTGGCATTGGCAACACCGTATTGTGACCGGTGGCTTTCATCTACCAGGACAAAGATATTCCTGCTTTCCGATTTAAGTTTGTTTTTACGCAAACCAGCTTCAAACTTATCTATAATTGTAGTTATGATATTAGCTTTATTCTGTTCAATAAGACGAAAAAGATTTTCGCCGCTGGTTGCTTTTTTAACTTCTTTACCACAGTTTTTGAAAGTCTTATAAATCTGATCATCAAGGTCCACTCTGTCAGTTACAAGAATGACCTTTGGATCAATAATTGATGGATTAAGGCTGATTGCTTTTGCCAGTAATACCATGGTAATCGACTTGCCCGAACCTGTTGTATGCCAGATAACACCTCCTGGACGTAGAGAATCCCCTGCTACATTGGTAATCCTGATAATTGTATCCTTAATGGCAAAATACTGCTGATATCTTGGAACTTTCTTTATCTTATTATCATAAACAACATAACTATGTGTAATTTCAAGGAGCCTCTTGGGCTTAAGAAGGCTGAATATTGTCTTATCCTGTACTGATGGTATTCTTTTCCCTGCACTCATGATTTCAAGCATTTTATTCTTCTGCCAGTCATCCCGTTCATTGAATAGATATTGAATATTTTCGCCATCAAGCTTCTTATTAATTGAATGATTCAGCCTCTTTTTGTCCTCATTACTATAGTCCTCTTTCCAGACAGACCAGAATTTTAGAGGAGTTCCGGCTGTCCCATACATCGCCTGATTTTGGCTTAGAGAAAAAAGAAGCTGAGAATAAACAAACAGATGAGGTATTTCATCTGCAGATTGGTTTCGAATATGCTGGCTTATGCCTTCTTTAATGGAATTCTTTTTATCCGGTCTTTTGCATTCTATTACGGCCAGAGGTATTCCATTTACAAAGACTATAATATCAGGACGACGAGTCTGGTTGCTATGACGTCTTTCAATAATAAATTCATCGCAAACGTGAAAAACATTTTCCTGGGGATTCTCCCAATCGATGTACTTCAGGGAAAAACTTCTGGTGTACCCTGCAATAGTCTGCTCAAAGCTTTTGCCAAGAGTTATAAGATCATACACTTGTTCATTTGTGGTTATAAGGCTGTCAAATGGAATATCCCTAAGCTCCTGAACAGCCTTTTCAATATTGGCATCGGAGAATGTATGTGTCTTACCTTTAAATGTGAAAGAGTTAATTTTATGCAGCTGTTTCTTAAGTATTGTATCCAGAACCGGTTGACTGAATTTATCGCTGCGAAGCTTCCTGGCAACCGATGGCGGGATATATTCATAACCCAGATTTATGAGCTGATGGAGAGCTGGAATTAGTGAGATAAAGTCTTCCTGGTATTCTGATACAGACATTGATGCTCCCTTTATTAAATAGTTTGATTCTCTGTAAATTTAGTATAACAAAGAGGTATATTATTATCATTCATTTTATTCCGGAAGTAAATCATAAAAATCTTCCAGGATTTTTGAACTTATTTCTCTGTTTGTTTCTGATATCTTGTTTGCGATTGTTTTTGCTCTTCTTTTAGATATTAAACCGGTTTCAACCAATTCAGCTATTAACTTCAATCCTCTAACCACTTCAATCCCGTTATTCAAGCATTCTTTACGTAGTTTACTGTCATTTGTTGCACAAATCCAGTTATTTTTATGCGCTAGAATGAAACAAACTGTATCCTGCAGAGAACAACCCTGTAAGGTTTCTCCAGCTTTCGCCAACACTTCAATAGGGACAGGAATAACTGTTATTCCAAACTCAGACGCTTCCATCTCACTTAGTTGATTGACCTCAGCTAAAATAATATCTGGTACAATAAATTTCGAATAAATACTTACTTTTTCCAGTACTTGTTTATCAGCATTACAATAATCTATCAAAATATTTGCATCACATATTATAATTTTCTCTTTCCTCAAAGGCAGACCTTCCAGCTGTTATTAAGCTCACGTATTTCGTCTAATGACAGCTTTAAAATTTCAGCAGCTCTATTCAGAGAGATCTCTTCTTTTTCATAAGCTTCTCTTACCATCTTATACAGTCTGTCTTCCACGAAATCATATGAAGATAAAGGATCCGGTTCTTTTTCTTTGTCTTCTGCTAATGACAAAGGCTCATAATGGTTCTTCAGTGATATCTTATACTTTTTCTTAACAGCCTGAGTAAATTGTGGATATACTTGTCTCTGGTCTAAATCAAAGTGAGAAATAAATCTATAGAGTACAGTTTTATAACTTACACGGTATTTTCTTTTAATATGAAGAACAGCATCCACCCAATGTAATCCTTTGGATTCATCCCATTCACGCAGGAAACCTTCTTCTGGCATAAGAAAATAGCCGGCAAAGATGTTGGCTTCTTTTTCTTCGCTATCCATTTCATCTTTTTCTTTTTGATCATAGGAATCAGAATGTATTAGCAGGTGTCCCAACTCATGAACAACAGTAAATATTCGCCTTTCAATGCTAATTACTTCCGATATATTTACTGCAATAGCAGGACCGCCATCCTGCTGTCCTATAGAGAAGCCAAAGAAATTTTTTAAACCAAAGGCAGATAAATGGAATTTAATACCCCACTTTTCCAGAAGACCAATAACATCAGTTACCGGTTCCATGGTCCCAAGACCGATCATTTTTCTTAATTTATTAGCAACCTTTACAGGATCTTTTTCAGCAATTTCAGGAAAATCCAGAGGTGCCATTTTTAATAATTCCTGTAAATAATTATAATCCTTCAGCCATTGATCCACATTATATATTATCTGTTCTCTGAGGTTATCCTCTTGTTTAGTAAGTCTCCGGTTAGTTCGAAAGCGAAGAGACTTAAATTCCGGTGGATCAGCAATAATATCCTTGATATCGACATCCAGAACTTTCGCAAACCGGATTAAATTTGCAGATTTCGGTTGCGATTTGCTGTTTTCTATGTTGCTGTAGGCAACACGGGATAAACCGCATTTATCAGCCATATCCTGCATATTAAGATTATTGGCTTTTCGCAGGCGGTGCAGGTTGGCAGCTATATGTTCAATAGCCATGTTTGTTCCCTTTTCTAGTATTATTTTTACTTTACATATTTATACTACTATCTATATTGTAAAGTGCTCTTAACGTTAAGTCAAGAAAATTATTTATAGATTTCACTCTCAATTTTTCTAATCTGGTGGAGAGTCAGCTTGTGTTTGTTCTTTTCGAATTGTACGAAAAAGTTTTCCGGTTTATCCATTGATTGGATTAGATTACTTACTGCCTTTGAAGTTAAAGTTCCTTGTTCATAACATTTAAATGCTAATTCCTCTAATTCAAGTATTTTAGCAAAGGTCTTTTGGTTCGTGCCATATTTTTGTCTGATGGAGATAATCTCCTCAGGAAAGATTATATTCTCAAGTTTACGATATTCGTTATAACCGTTTGTCAAAGTAAAGCCCATTTGATCCATAGTTGCAAAGTCTTTTCCACAAACAGTACAAAGAGAGAACTCTGCTTCGGATTCAATTTCTATTCCCCGAATGATATTTTTTTCCATTTTTTTTATAATTTCAATTTCTCGAAATTCTTCGCAATATGGACACATACCGTTCATGATCATCTCCTTATAATAACTTTGCTATTGTTATGGATTGAAGTAAGTTAAATCTCTTCGGGCTTGTTGCGTATCGAAACTGATAACTCACAATTCAACACAGATGAGAATTGAGCCAGAGTTTCTATGGAAAAATTAACTTTTTCGTTCAGTACTCTGGATATATATTTACGGGACTTCCCCATCCTCTTTGCCAGTTCTACCTGAGAAATATTCTCTTTTTCTAAAACCCACAAAATATCTTCTACTATCCTCCCTCTGGTATAACTTTCAATAAACTCAGGATCTTTCTCAAGCTCCAGATCCGGAAGGTGCTTAATCTCTTCAAGTGTTTCTGTTGTAGTTCTTTTAACTTTTTCTTTCATGTGATTGCCTCAGATGGGGAAAAAAAATGGTGCCCCCAGTTTTGATCAGCGACAATTACTTTTCCCGGCCAGGTATTTTTAATTGTCGCTGATCACAGTTTATCGGTAGGTGAATAGTTGGGAAACGTGATATAAAATTTTCTCTATATTCTGATACAGACACCTAGTTATTCCTTATTTATATTCTATGAATGATATTTTTACTTTGAAATCCATCCTATTTAGATTTGAAACAAATCCCTTTAGGTTAATTTTTGAAAATAATGGAATTGTAAAATTTCCATATCTATCCTT
>JAUVLL010000286.1 GCA_030600745.1 Spirochaetaceae bacterium
GTGGAAGCTATAACAGGACTTCGCAAATCAGTTACCGGCTCAGTTAGCTTCGAGGGAAAAGATATAACCAATCTGACCGCCAGGGATATTCACAACAGAGGAATTTCTCACGTTCCTGAGGAAAGAATTAAATTTGGAACTGTAGCAAATCTACCATTTTTTGAAAACTCTGTTTTAAAGAAACACCATAAAACACCATTCAGCAGTCGGATGCTTATGAATTATCCAAATATTCGTGATTACGCTAAAAATTTGGTAGCAAAATACAATGTAGATGCGGCTTCTATCAGTGTACCTGTCAAGAACCTCTCCGGAGGGAATATACAGAAACTAATTCTTGGTAGAGAAATTAGTTCGGAACCTAATCTGCTAATTGCTGCACATCCCACTTACGGTCTCGACGTTGGTGCTGCCGAGTTTATTCGTAAAGAATTAATTAACTGTCGTGATCGTGGAGGCTCTGTACTTCTTGTTTCGGAAGACCTTGAAGAGCTTTTTCAAGTTTGTGATCGTATTGCAGTGATGTTTGAAGGGCGTATAATGGGTATAGTTGATCCAAATAATTGCAATATAGATGAAATTGGTCTGATGATGGCAGGATCGGAACAACAGAACCAGGGAGAAAACATCTAATGTCATTTGTAATAATACCTCGTGAAAAGGCCACACCCCTTTTAAATTTCATGATCCTTATTTCCTCCCTATGTGCGGGTCTTTTAGCCGTGGGCATAGTTTTTCTGCTTAAAGGGGTTAACCCGTTTTTTGCTATTAGCGAGATATTCCGGGCCTCGTTTGGAAGCTTCTTCGGTTTCAAAGAAACACTGACAAAAGCAGTACCACTCATTCTAATAGGCAGTGGTCTGGCATTGGTCTACAGAGCTAAATTCTGGAATATTGGAGCGGAAAGCCAATTGCTGGTGGGTGCAATTTTTGGGACCTGGATTGGTTTAAATTGGGGACCTTCTCTTCCTGGTTTTATAATACTCCCATTGATGTTTGCCGGAGGGTTTATCGGCGGAGGCCTCTGGGGTCTGCTTCCTGCAATATTTAAAATCAAATTTGGTATCAATGAAGTAATTTCAACTCTTATGCTAAATTATATAGCAGCTGAGTTTGTTAAATTCCTGGTTGTAGGTCCATGGAAAGGTAAGACGAAATACGGTTATCCATATACAGATGACCTCCCCGCTCAGGCTGTGCTGCAGCATATGGGTAATTCAAGAGTATCACTGGCACTTATAATACTGGCAGTATGTGTAGCTCTCTTTTTAGCATTTCTGGTATTTCGTACACGTTTCGGTTATGAGATCAGAGTCATTGGAGAAAACCCGGAGGCTGCACGTTATGCAGGGATTAATTTTTTCAGAACAACATTGATTATGATGTTTATAGGTGGAGGTGTAGCCGGACTTGCTGGTGTAGGAGAACTCAGTTCAATTCACCTTCACTTAAGTTACCCTGAAACGATAAGTGCAGGTTATGGGTTTACAGCAATTATAGTCGCCTGGTTAGGAAGACTTCATCCTGGTTTTACTATTTTCTCAGGTCTGTTTTTTGCAGGAATTATTGTTGGTGGGGATGCTATTCAAATGTCTATGGGTATGCCTGCAACAACTGTAAATGTATTTAATGGTCTGATACTGATCTTTCTTATTATGGGAGACTTTTTCATTAACCACAAAGTTCGATATCAAAGGAGAGTTAGTTGATGCTGGAAATACTAACATCAATATTAGTCAGAACCGTTGTTGCAGGAACCCCTCTACTACTGGGAACTATGGGTGAAGTTGTAACTGAGCGAGCAGGAATTTTAAATCTGGGTATTGAGGGGATGATGTCCTTCGGAGCAGTGACAGGATTTATCGTAACCTTTACTACGGGTAATCCCTGGCTGGGAATGATCGCAGCAATTATTGCCGGTGCATTGATTTCGCTTATTCATGCCTTTGTTACAGTATCATTAAGAGCCAATCAGGTAGTTTCAGGTCTTGCATTAACAATGCTGGGTATTGGTCTAAGTGGACTCTGGGGGAAACCATATATAGGGCGTCCCCTTTCAATCAAAATGAATGCCATTGCAATTCCTTACCTTTCAGATATACCCGTTCTGGGACAAGTTCTTTTTTATCAGGATGCTTATTTTTATCTTTCAGTAGGTCTGGGTGTTCTTGTATGGTTTATGATAAAACATACCAAAGTAGGGATTACAATACGATCAGTAGGTGAAAATCCCAAAGCAGCCGAGACAATGGGAATAAATGTATCAATGGTTAAATATCTCTGTGTCATGATTGGTGGAGCTTTCGCCGGTATGGCCGGTGCACACCTTTCTACGGCATACAGTAAATCATGGATTGAGGGGATGACTTCCGGTCGTGGCTGGATAGTAATAGCTTTAACTATTTTTGCCCTGTGGGAACCTTCAAAAGCCTTCATAGGTGCCTATGTTTTCGGTGGAATATTTGTAATTCAGTATGTTCTGCAACCTTTAGGAATTTCACCCAATCTGCTGGCTATGCTGCCTTACCTGACAACCCTGGGTGTCCTCTTATTTTACGGGCTCAGCAGTAAAGGACAAAGGAAAATGAGCGCTCCCGCAACATTGGGGGAACCATATATTCGTGGTTCACGGTAGAACACGCAGGGGCAGTCACTGCCCCTACTGAATCAATGAATCTATATCGGAAAATAAAGAATCAAAGAAGTATTCTCCCAGATTTTCACCTTGTCTTTCATAGAATAATCGTCCATTAGATAAATCATCAAGTGCAGAGGGAAGTATCTTAATTTTCATTCAAAGCGTTTTCGAAGTTCTTTTTTAGCATCATGCCAATCTATACTTTTTTCCAGACCAGAACTAAACCTGTAATTAGTTTCTTTCAGGACTTCATTGTGCCATTCGGGAGATTCTATCTGCTTATCATTAATAGAAAGGTCCTCCCAAATATCTTCCATTACCCTTAATTTTTCTTCTCTGGTAAGATGCTTAATTTCAATAGTATTTTGCATAATATAAAACCTCCTTCGGCTTAATAATAATTATACATCCTAACTGTGCTGGTTCCAAGTCAATTATATAAAAAAGCTGTCCGTTTATAGACAGCTTTTTTATTTATAATAGTCTTGGTAGAAACGCAAGATCTTTCGTCTCTACTAAGAACGCATAATTTCCGCTGCCGATTCTACGGCATCAATTATCTGTTGGTAACCTGTACATCTGCAGAGATTGCCGGCAATTGCCTTTTTAATTCTGTCCCTGGTGGGTTCTTTTTCCTGAAGCAAAAGAGCATATGAACTCATAACCATACCGGGAGTGCAAAAACCACATTGTATTGCACCACAATCAATAAATGCCTGTTGTATGGGATGAAGAGTACCATCTTTTGCTTCCATACCCTCAATAGTAATAATTTCTTTGCCAATAACTTTTTTCAGCTTAAGCACACAGGAACGCTTCGCACTGCCGTCAATCAATACAGTACAGGCTCCGCATACACCTATATTACATCCATTCTTTGTGCCTGTCAGATCCAGTTTATTTCTAAGGTAATCAATAAGTGACATTTCAAGATCAGAATCGGGAATTACGTGGACTTTTCCATTTACTGTAATTTCATTCATACAGAGACTCCTTCTGACCAATACTATAACACATTTGTGCAAAATGAAAGAGATAATTCAGGTATAAAGCAAAAATACTACTTATCAATTTATTTTATCTCAATAATAGAACCATTTTTTAATCTTTTACTTAATAAAGCAAAAATAAAACTTGACTTACCAGAATAGTATAGTATACTAACTGAAATATATTTCAAAAGGAGCAGATTTATGAGTGATTCGGCAGAAAAAAGAATTTCTACGGATATGATTTTCAATCTCAATGACAACCCACCTGCAATTCAGGCCTTTCTTGCTGCACTACAGCACATGATGGCAATTTTTGTTGGTATTATTACCCCGCCGTTAATTATTGGCGGAGCCCTCGGGCTGCCTCCGGACATGAAAGCATATATTATCAATATGGCTCTCTTTGTTTCCGGGCTTGCAACTTTTATTCAGGTTAAGAAATTTGGACCTATTGGTTCCGGTCTCTTAAGTATTCAGGGAACAAGTTTTACATTCCTTAGTCTTTCAATTGGTATTGGTTTTTCTGTCCTTAATACTGGAGGGACTCCAGGACAGGCACTTGGAACTATCTTTGGAGTTGCTTTGATTTGCTCCCCTGTAGAGATGATCTTCTCAAGATTTATCCCAGTATTAAAGAAAATTATCACACCTCTTGTCAGTGGTATTGTTGTAACACTTATTGGTATGTCTCTTATTAAAGTAGGTATGACTGATATCGGTGGTGGTGCATGGCTGCTGGCTAACAAACCGGAATTCTTTGCCAGTGGTAAAAATATAATGCTTGCT
>JAUVLL010000333.1 GCA_030600745.1 Spirochaetaceae bacterium
AAGGATACTTCAAACAGCTTTCCATATCTATACATTCCAGGGGTATTGACGGATATGTGTTTGTAAAAACCTTGTATTTTGAAGTCCTGAATCTCTCCCTATCAAATTTTACTTCATATGCAGAGTATGTTCCATTATTTCTCTGCACTATAAAATCCACCTCATGTTTTTTTTGAGTTCTCCAGAATCGGATATTATCTCCACCCAATTTTTCATGGAGAAGTATAAAGATATAATTCTCAGGCAATGCTCCTTTGTCTTCCCTTAGTCCAATTGGCTGGAAATTATTGATTAGAGAGTTTCTAAGACCAAGGTCAGCGAAAAAGGCCTTAGGCATTTCTCGAAGTTCTGATGAGATATTTCTGAAAAATGGAAGCAGAAAATGTATATGGAATGATTTCTGCATTACCCATAAATATTCATCAGTTGATTTATTATCAACAGAAGCATCATTTGAAAGTATTTTGATACAGATCATCGAGGATTTGATGTATCAATGTTGTTTTTCCTGTTTGTCGGGCACCCAACAGTAATGTTATTTGTTTGTGTTTTAGATGTTCCTTTATATCAGAATAGATAAAACGTTTCATTTTTATCCTCTTGTAAACTCTTCTTAATATTTTATTCCTAAAATATTCCTCTTTAGTATACTGTAAATTCCAAAATTATGCTATAAATCAGATAAAAAATTCTAATAATATTCCAATAGAGGAATTTACAGTGTCTATCATGTTAACCATTTTTGCAATACTTCCTCGATATTGAAAATATTGTTACAAAGAAGTAAGTATTTTATCTACACTTGACATATACACCATGAATGTATAGCTTTATTATATGAATACTATTAATGCATTAAAAGTAGAAACCAATTTGGAGAGGTTCTCGATCTTTTAGATAAAGAAAAAGAACCAATCCTTATTACTAAAAGTAAAAAGATTAGAGCTGTTTTGATCCGTTATGAAGATTTCCAAACCCGGTTTTTGGATAAGCAGGCAGATGAGGAAAAAGAAAAATTTCTTAAACAGGTAAAGAGCCATGTTGCACCCTCCTTAATTCTTGAAGATTCTGTGATAACTCTCAGAAGACTAAGAGGTTACTCAGATTGAGGTATATTCTGGATGCCTCTGTAGCAATAAGATGGTATATAAAAGAAACAAAACATGACAATGCATATAGAGTTCTTGAAAAGCTGGTAGAAAAGCCGGAGAATTTTGCTATTCCGGAACTTTTCACATACGAGATTCTTTCAGTTCTTTACCGGCTTCATTCTGAAGCACAGCAAATTTTTTCTAAAGATATCAACAGTATCCTTCATTCCGGGATATTACGATATCCTATGACAGAAAATATTTATACCCGGGCAGATAGATTTATAAAAATGGGGTTAATTGGATATGATGCAGTCTATGTGGCTCTTGCAGAAGAAATATAAATTATATTTGCATTCATTAATCAGGTCAGGATTCCTGATTATATTAAATAGAATAAAGCCAAAAATAAGGTATTCCCTTCCAGCGTTCTTTTAACTGGAAGGCTGCTACAATAAGCATCTGTAATGCCCGGTTGTCTTTGAACAGGCTGATATAATCTTTATATTTTACCTTTACTGTCTGAGTTACCATCTGGTAATACTTAGCTCCAGTGGAGAACTAATGAACCTGCCCGATAGAGTAAAGAAAGACCCTCTGCGTTCTTTGCGTAATATCACCATTACTAATAATACCCTGCTGAGGGTCGCGGCAATGCAGGGAGGGCTGCATTCACGATATATTCACAGCATTTCAGAAAAATATGCCATTCTTATAGAAAAAATGATAACTATCAAGGATATCATAGAACTCAGGAACAGGATAATTGATGAATACTGTGATGCTGTAAAATACAGGGGCACCGTCAATTACAGTCGGCGAGTCAGCAAAGGTATTCAATACATTCTTTCACATCTGGATGAGGAGATATCATTGGATCTTCTGACAGAAGAACTGAAGGTAAATCTTTCCTACTTTTCCCGTTTATTCCGGCAGGAAACAGGAGTTACGGTTTCACAATATATCAATACCAAAAGAGTAAATGAAGCGGGCTATCTGCTAATGCATACAACTGCCTCTATAGCCGACGTCTCTCTCCAGGTGGGATATCCGGACAGTGGATATTTCAGCAGGGTTTTTCATAAAATAAAGGAAATGATGCCGACGGAATGGAGAAACAAGGAAAAGAGTTTTTAAAGAATTGATCCCGTAGGGGTAGGTCGCGACCTGCCCCTACGGGTATTGTTAAGCGTTATATGTGCTCGAAGAAACATCCCCACCGGTACCAGTCCAGTTGGTGTGAAAAAATTCTCCCCTCGGTTTATCTACCCTTTCATAAGTATGGGCACCAAAATAGTCTCTCTGGGCCTGGAGAAGATTAGCCGGGAGTCTGTCATTTCTATATCCATCAAAAAACGAAAGCGCAGTGGAGATTGCCGGAACAGGTATTCCCAGTTTTACTGCTTTTATAACTACTCTTCTCCATGCTTCCTGGGCATTCTCTACTACTTTAAGAAAATAATCATCCAGTAGAAGGTTTTTTAGTTCAGGGTTTTTATCAAAGGCTTCCTTTATCTTACCCAGAAAAACACTTCGAATTATGCAACCACCCCGCCACACCATTGCAATTCCACCATAGTTAAGGGTCCAGTTATTCTCCTTTGCTGCCTCCCTCATAAGCATAAAACCCTGAGCGTAGGAAACTATCTTTGAGGCAAGAAGTGCCTGTTCAAGATCTGCAATTATTCCTTCCGCATCACTTTCAATTTTTATTTCCGGGCCTTGGATAAGCTTTGATGCCTCTACTCTTTCATCTTTAAGAGCAGAAAGACATCTGGAGAATACTGCTTCTCCTATTAAAGTTACAGGCATTCCCATATCCAGTGCACTTATACCTGTCCATTTACCTGTCCCTTTTTGGCCTGCCGTATCCAGAATTTTTTCTACCAACGCAGAGCCGTCATCATCTTTAGCTGCCATAATATTCCTGGTAATTTCTATAAGGTAAGAATCTAAAGGACCTTTATTCCATTTTTCAAATACTTTAAACATTTCATCAGCATTTAATCCCAGGCCTGATTTCATTAAATGATAAGCTTCAGTTATAAGCTGCATGTCTCCATACTCAATTCCATTATGAACCATCTTCACATAATGACCTGCACCGTTTTCTCCAACCCATTCACAGCAGGGTTCTCCTGATTCCGCTTTAGCTGATATATCCTGAAAGATAGCTTTTACATAAGGCCACGCTTTCTTTGATCCTCCGGGCATAATAGAGGGACCTGTTCGGGCGCCTTCCTCACCTCCGGAAAC
>JAUVLL010000346.1 GCA_030600745.1 Spirochaetaceae bacterium
CCGGAAACTTGAATCGAACAAACCATTCCTTATACAGCTCCCGTGCTGATTGTTCCAGCAGTTCAATGCGCCGAAGATTATTCTCAATCAAATCGTCGTAAGAGGAAAGAATAGAAACAATTTTTTGCTATAGGAAAAGAGGAGGGAATGGTATTTTTACTGCTTTCAGATCTTCCACTCTGATTCCTTTTACAGTTGAACCTCTTCCTATCGCCTCAATATTTTTTGCTTTTGAAATAAGTGCCCATAAGAGAAACTTCTTTTTGATATCACCATTTGGGAAAATAGCTTTAAGATCTTGGTTTATAGCCATTGGATTGAGATTGATAAACACTCTTCCAAGTCCCATTCTTGTAGATGTAATAATAGTTTCAGTTGGAATTACATTTGTTGAACTATTCTGTACCCCTAACTCAGTAATAGTATCCTTAGCTTTAGCGCTCAGAAAAATTCCCCCCTTTGATGCTCAGTTTTCTCCCCCCCCCTGTTACTGATAGAAGTAAAGGGATTATAGAATGGGGAGAAATTATCGATAATAAAGAATCAGTACTACAGTTTGTTATTTAGTGAATATAGACTCATACAATCATCACAGTTTTGCCAGATGGCTTGAAGATTATTTTAAAAACAATCCATGCATTCTTTGTGGTGAAATACATGAGGTAAAAATACATCAGTTTGTTGATAGAAATATTTCACCGGATAATAGTAGGGTCATAATCGTTATTAGAATTATTTGTAATAGTAATTTCAAAAAAAGAGAGGAAACAGGAGAGAAGCTCCAATATACAATAACGGTACTGCCGGGGTTTCTGATTCCTCACAGCAGAGTTCCACTGCCAGATATCTATAAAGCAACTGATGAATATTTAAGCGGCAGGAAGATAATCCAGCAGGAAGCAGCTTTAATAATGAGTTGTCAATCTCGACATTCTTTTCGGCTCTACTATGATCGATTCTGTAATCTCGCAAGTAAATGGATCTTTTTTCTTTTCACGGTTTTTCCAGAAATTATAGAAAAAGAAGTACCTGTAGATATCAGAAAGAAATGGAAACAGTTGGGTGGAATACTCGAAGGTCAGACAGTAATAAGGATGGGATTTTCCGGCCAAATTGAAATGATTTATCGTTTTGAATATGTCCACAATACTCTTCTTCATAAAAATATGGGTCTCGGGCCATAAAAAAACTGAGTTCTATACACATAGAACTCAGTTTTAGACGATCATGTCATAGTATGAACAAAAACATGATCAAAATCAGTACTCACAGTACTGATATCATCGGCAGAAATCATTTTTTTCTAAACCATAAACCGGAAAGGGTACGGATATGGTCGAGGTAGAACTGCGTCAGATATCGAGAAAATATGAATCTTACCGGTTGAAGAATGAATACGCAGAGCGCCAGCTCCTAAGCTCGATTACTGAAACCGGGATCAGGGAGCCCCTGATATGTATCGCAAAGTCAAAGGGTCAATATATACTGCTTGACGGCTACAAAAGGCTCAGATGTCTGTCCCGATTGAATATCCATATTGTTCCTGTTCATTCGCTCGGTAGTGATGAACAGGATGGTATCATAGAGCTGATCCGTGTTTCCAATAGCAAATCCCTGCAAACACTCGAAGAGTCCGGTTTTGTTGATGAATTACATAAAAGATTCGGTATGACTGTATCAGGCATTGCCGAAAGACTTGATGTATCACCGGCATGGGTCAGTCTCCGCCTGGGGCTGATCGAAGAGATGAGTGATACAGTTAGGATGAACATTTTTTCCGGTAGATTCCCTGTACGTTCCTATATGTATTCCCTTAAGCCTTTTACGCGCGTAAAAGGTGCAGAAAAACATATGGTAGATCGTTTTGTCTCAAGTGTTTCGGGGAAACGCCTTAGCAGTCGGGATATGGACAGACTGATCTATGGCTATTTTCGGGGAGGAGAAAAGCTTAAGAAACAGATTGAGGAGGGAAATTTAGGCTGGACTTTAAAAATATTAAAGGAGAAGACAGCGTCTTTATCTCAGGAAATAGATCTGAGTGCTGATGAAAGAAGGATTATTAGTGACCTGGAGATTCTTCAAAAATATATAAGAAAAGTGATACAGCATTTCGGCGATTCTATCCCTTCCGGCACTGCCTTTCGAAAGAATGCATCACTTCTGATAAGAGGAATTTACGATTCGATAAATCCTTTAATGAAACAGATTGGAGAGTTTTATGACAAGTGAAAAGTGCAGAGAAACCATTCGGGTTCTCTTCAACACAGGGAAAGCCAAAAAAGAGATAGCACGGCTTTTAAGTCTCGACATAAAAACAGTCAGGTCCATATTAAACAACGAAATAGACTCTCCGAAAGAGAGACTCGATAAGATAGATATGCCTGATGAATTGTTACAGTCCTTGTATGTATCTTGCAAAGGTTATGCTCAAAGGATGCAGGAAGTGCTTGAGGAAGAACATCAGATTAAAATCGGTTATTCCACATTGACCCGGTTAATCCGTGAAAAGGATATGAGAAAAAGAAAGAAGAGACGAAGCAGTCATTATGAAGATGTCCCGGGAGAGGAAATGCAGCATGATACCTCTCCCTACACACTAGAAATTGGCGGAGCTAAGAAAAGGGTCATAGCCAGCAGTTTGTACATAAGATACTCGAAAATGCGATACATTAAGTATTATCCGGTATTTAACCGGTTCACAATGAAGAATTTCCTCTATGAAGCTCTCATGCATTTCGGTTTCAGTGCATCGGTCTGTATCATTGATAACACGAACCTGGCCGTACACTCAGGAACTGGAGAGAATGCTGTTTTCAATCAGGAAATGATAGAGTTTGCCAATCAATTCGGATTCCGATGGCAGGCACATTGGGTAAAACATTCAGATAGAAAAGCTGGAGTAGAACGCAATTTCTACACAGTGGAAACCTCCTTTCACCCTGGAAGGACATTCGCAAGTATTAAAGACCTGAATACTCAGGCCATACAGTGGGCTACTGTCCGCTATGCAGAGCGCCCACAATCTAAAACAAGGCTGATTCCCCTTAGGCTGTTTGAATATGAAAAACCTTTTCTGATCAAGGTCAATGAGTACCTGCAACCTCCTTATCGTGAACTCCATCGTCTGATTGATGCTTATGGGTATGTTTCCT
>JAUVLL010000023.1 GCA_030600745.1 Spirochaetaceae bacterium
ATGGAAGAGGAATTAACTAACCAAAATATAGCGTATTTAAAAATGACAGGTAGCACCCGTAACAGAGATGTACTTGTTGATTCCTTTCAAAATGGAGATGAGTATAAAGTTCTGCTAATGACTCTAAAAACAGGAGGTGTTGGATTAAATCTAACAGCTGCAGAATATGTTTTTATTTTTGATCCATGGTGGAATGTTGCAGCAGAGAACCAGGCCATAGACAGGGTTCATAGGATTGGTCAGAAAAATAGTGTTTTTAGTTATAAGTTAATTACACGAAATACTATAGAAGAGAAAATACTACAGCTTCAGCAGAAAAAAATTGAATTGGTAAATGCCCTGATCGAGAGTGACGGGGAAGGTGGTAAGTCTTTAAGTGAACAGGATATCGACTTTATTTTTTCAAATGACAGGATATAATTGAGGATGGATAATATAGCATGGAGTTACGACTCTATAGATAACTGGTACCATGTGGTGGAAGGGAAAGTCGTTTGTGATTTTTGCGGGAAAGAGACTTCTGGTGTTTTTTTTATATCTGAAGAAGAATCTGCATGTTTATCCTGTATTTTGAATTCTTTTAGCGAAGCTGCAAGCGTTAAAATATATAATACAAAAGATGGGTATGAAATATTAAATGCTTTTGAGCCTGAATCAACTCCTACTATCAAGATCGGAATGTTATTGAATATGGACAGGCTGCTTGAATCCCTGACAAAAATCCCTGAAACAAAGAAATTACGTATACTGTATTATATTACCCTTTCTCTGGGATATAATTCTTCCCATCCCCTTGGCCCTCTGTTAAGATCAATTGCTGTAAACAAGATCATACTTGGAGCTGATACTTTTTTGAGGGTCCTTCTTGATGATATCGAAGTGGATTTAACCCTTGTTCAGCCAATTGATCCTCAAATATTCAGATATAATCTGGCTCTTACCCTCTCTTTTCTTGCTCCATATAATAGATTGACTAAAACTCTAATTGAAAAAGTATTGGTAACAGCTAAGGAAAGAAAAGATACCTTTATTTTAAATTGGTTCGTTTTGAAAAAGGGGTATTATTTCCCCTCTGGAGATTTTTTCTCGCGGGAGTATGCTGCCGTTAACTTAATTAAAGCTTACAGAATTGCAAATGAGGTTTCAGTCTCTAAATCCTGTTCAAATAAGTATTGGATTAAACAGACTCTGGATGAAATTTATACCCTTAAATATCTAAAAAATATCTATAATTTATATCTTCACAATGTTCACAGGAAAGCAGAGCTTTCTCCTCAATTTGTATGGCCGGGAAATAAGGCAAAAAAGAAAGATTATGTTCGTATTTTTTCAGAAATTCTTTTAAATAAGAAATTGGCTAATGTATTTTTAGAGGAATTACCGGATTGGGTTAAAACAAGTTTGGAGGAAATGTTATGGGAAGATAACTGTCTGCCTTTAAATGAGTTTGAGGTAAGGGGTAATCTGAAGGTGCCTAAAGCCGATAGATTAGATTATTACTTTGAAGCTAAACTGCCCCCTGAATCCCAGTTGTTTCAGGTATGGGTCAATAGAAGATACTATGGTTCACGTGGAGAAGTTTTTCTGTTTCTGGATGAACTTCAGACAGATTTGTTTCGCTCGTGTCTGCCAATTTCAGAGAACTGCAAGCTGCATTTAAAAGACTCTTATAATTCCGATCTTTTTGTAAGTAGTAATACTGAAATTTTAACACAGTTACGGGTAATTGTGATATACCTTCATCAGTTTGGAATAAAAAGAGCAAAAAATGGAGTGAAGATTTTAAAATCCAGTATTAAAGATGTCAGGAGTGTTTGTAGTATTGAGGAGTTGTATCCTGAAGTAAAAGATTTGGAGAATCTGAGACTAATTGTGCTATTGGAATTGGTTGAAAAGTTACTGAAAAATAAAAAAAATATTGTTGGATCATCTTCAGATAAACTTCTTAAGACATTGTTCTCATTCTGCTTCAGTCCTAAGGAGAGTGTGCTTTTCAACTATTGTCAGTTTTTAGACTATTTAAAATCCATCTATTTTGGGACGAACAAGGCAGCTCAGAATCGGTTTTATCAGGAGAGATTGGCAGTTAAAAAACTTCTTGAACAAATGGAAGTTGGTAAGTGGGTAGAAATTAATAATATTCATAGATATTTTAATGGCCAGGCTAGTATGCCGGAACCTTTTAATTTATCTGAAAATGATGGTGAAATTTATTTTAGCACAAAAGATGCTGATTCCTATCGTTCAATGGACCGTACTTACGTTAGTTATGCGAATAGGGGAGAGACTATTTATAAACCTTACCTTAAGGTTTTGATGTTTGTTTTAAATACCCTTGGAGTTTTGGAAATAGCTTACACCATGCCTGTTAATAGTAAGTTTCAAGACAAGAGTAACCAGTGGTTGTCTGTGTATGATGGTATTAGGGAGGTTTCTCTTACACCCATGGGAGCCTGGCTTATTGGCCGGACAAAAACCTTCGAAGGAATAAAAAAAGAATCTTCTGCAAAAGTTGACCTGGATGACAAAAGGCTTATTGTCACTGTCGAGGGAAAAGATCCTATAATTGAATTGACATTAAAACGTATGTCCCGTCCATTAGGACCAGGAAGTTTTATTGTTTCATCTGATGTTTTTCTACAGGATTGTGAATCAGTCAGAGATATTAAGGAAAAGATAAATAAATTTAAATTAAATATTGATAAAAATCCCCCTCTGGTTTGGGAAACATTTTTTAATTCCCTGCTGCAGAAGGTAGATCCCTTTGAGTTTGAAACAGATGAAATGCTGCTCTTTCGATTGAATCCTTCAGATAAGGACCTTATATCTTTACTTTTCAGTGATCCCCATTTAAAATTGAATGTTATGAAGGTTGAAGACTATCATGTTCTTATTAAGAAAGGTTCATATAAAATGGTAAAAAACAGATTAGCCGAATATGGATATTTTCTTCCGCACAGGTTTACACTGTCGTCATCTCTTTTTTAGCTTTTAAGAAAACAAATCCAGCTGTCTCCCCTCGATAATTTCATCGAAACTAGTATTAATAGCGAAGAGTACACCGTCGGCCAGAGGTTTTATCTGTTTTTCGATATAGTGACTATAATCAATATCTGTCGGGTTCATACTGACAGGGGTGGGACCACTGGATGTCATTAGATACTGGATTTCTTTCAGATTTTTTTGGTTTTCCGGATCCTCAAGTCTGGCTGCCTTAATATGGGGAGGTGTTATTTTTGTATATTCCTCGGCTTTTCGGGAGAGCCTTTTTTTGTAGACCAGAAGATCATCCAGTTCTCCATCTTTTAGTCTGTTTATATAATCCTTTATCCATTCAACTAATTCCAAATCTCTGAAAAATCGTTCAAATAGTTCAAATTGGAATTTTTTTGCAAGCTCTGTCCAATCCGATCTTACAACCTCCAGTCCTTTAAACTCGATGCTGCCGTTTTCCATATAGCCTGCATATCTTTTTCTTGCTCCTTCTTTTGATGATCGCATTGCAGGGAGAAAAAACTTTGTATAGTATTTTTCAAATTCCATTTCGAGTTTTGAATCTACTTTAAATTCTTCCTTTATAATCCTGTCAAAGTATTCATTGACCTTTTCTTTAAGTATATCTCCTGCTCGTTCAGGGTTAAGAAATTCCTCTTCCTTAAGACATACAAAAACAGAATCCGTATCACCATAGATAACCTGGTATCCCTTGTCTCTTAAAAAAGCTGCTGTTTTTTTTAGAATCCATTGACCTGTTTCCGTAATTGCCGATGGAAGATCCGGATGATAAAATCTGCATCCCGTAGTTCCCATTACTCCATAGAAACTATTCATAAGTATCTTAATTGCCTGGGACAGGTTTGTATTATTCTCCTTCTTTGCAAGTTCTCTCTGTTCCATCATCTTTGTAAGGAAGTCCGGAAGGATATATTCCGAACTGGAAAAATTGTGTCCCGAAGGAGTTGTGACTGTATTTAAGTCTTTATTTTGCTGTTCCATATAAAGTGCTGCGTTAAGAGACAGAGGATCAATAAAAAATGTTCGAATAATAGTAGGGTACAAACTTTTAAAATCAAGAACTGCAACGCTATGGTATAGTCCTGGAGCAGATGTGAAGACATATCCTCCTGCAGCATGTCCACCGGGAATAACATCATCAATATCATATGCAACTTTCCCTTTTCTATGAATAGCAGGCAGCATTAAATGATCGAAGGCAGCAACAGACATATTAACTCTGTCCATAGTTAAGCCTGTTATAAGGCTTCGGGTTTTCAGTTGTTCAATTAATCCTGTTTTTTCATAAATCTCTGTAACGAGTATACAGTCCTCAAGGTTGTATTTTGCAAGGGCAGGCTTATCGTTATTAAATCTCCAGATTATTTCTTTTAGTTTATCTTCTTCTGGAGAAATATCTTTGCCTCTTCCCAGTATATCCTGTGCTACAGTTTCAAGTTTATAGTCATCAAACTTAAAAAATGCAGAACGAAGTGTCTGGGGTCCATCAATAACAACCCTTCCTTCAGCATCTGCAGAGAATATACCGCTGCGCCGTTCATTGATAACAGTATTCTTTGTACCTCTGCCCAGTGTAAATGGGATATGTAAGATATTACATTTATCAGCCAGGAATTTGAGATCGAACCCAATTACATGCCAGCCGATTAGAAGATCCGGATCCCATTCTTTTACTAATTTTATGAAAGATAGTATAAGATCCTTTTCATTAGCTCTGTACTCTATTTCAGCTCCTCCTATTCCGGGAACTTTTTCACTATCTTCGTGGTTGTTGTCCTTGTCCAGTACAAAAACTTTTTTAATGGCATTTCCATTAAAAATCCCATGAGCTGCAATGGAATATAGCAGCCCATTACTTCCGAATTGCTTAATAGGTTCAGTTTCAATATCAATTGATAACCATTTTAATACAGGGATATACTTACAGGGTTTTAATGCCGGATTATACCAGAGAGTAATTTCACCCTTTAATTCATTTTGCCCGGCAATCTCAACACTTCCGTTAATAAATCTCTCCATAAGGTATCTGTCTGCAGGCTTGACATCCGACTCAAATATCTGAATTTGTTTGTTGGCAAGAGTTCTTTTCCCTTCATAGTAATAGTTAAGAGATTCAAAGTAGAGGGCATCAACATCTTTGTTTGTAAAAGATTGTAATTCGACCTGTCGTCTTTCCATACCGGGGAGGTCTGGAATCTCTGTATTCCGCTGTACAAAGAATAGAGGTTTATGGTGATTTATAATAATCTGAAATGGCCCTGACGGGGACCTTCCAAAATATTTAAGGGTGCATACACCTCTACTGTCGTAAGCAGACCTGCTTAGGATAAATCCTTTTTCTGATTCCATTACTAATTATAGACTTTCTGAAGGTATTGAGGAAAGGATAAAGTTGAGTTGTTGACTTTATTTACAGGATTCTCCTGAAATACAGATCCTGTTTTTTCCTGCCTTTTTTGCTATATACATTGCTTCATCAGCCATTTGTAGTAAAGCAGCCAGAGCAATCTGATCTCCAAACGATTTGGAAATTCCAATACTTACAGTACATCTGATTTTATGATTTTTATACTTAAATACATAATTTTCTATTCTGGTCCTTAATCTGTCTGCCACTATCAGGGCATCTTCAATTTTAGTCTGAGGTAGAAAAACTGCAAACTCTTCCCCCCCCAGCCGACCAAAAATATCCTCATCTCGTAAGCAATTTAACCCAAGTCGAGAGAACTCTTTTAATACAATATCACCAGCGGAATGCCCATAATCGTCATTTGTATCTTTAAAATTGTCAAGATCAATCATGAGAATAACCAGGGGTTCTTTTGAACGCTTTATTCGAACCATCTCTTTATTGGCCAAAACCATAAAATGTCTGCGATTATTTATCAATGTTAATGAATCCGTGGTAGCCAGTTTCTTCAGTTCAGTTTCTCGTTTCTCAACTTCTTCAACAAAGTACAGAAAGCTCTCTGATAAATCGGAAATTTCATCGTTTCTTTTAAGACTAATTGACTTTACAGTTTCAATGTCATTTTTCTTTACAGCTTTATTTAGATTCACCAGTCGCATTGTTATATTTCGATTAAATGAAGATACTAATATAAAGGTTATTAATATGGAGATACCAACCAGAAAAGAAAAAATCAGAACCAGCCGATTGATCCAAAGAGAGAGTGAGCCTGATTTTTCTTCTGTCGCATTTATTTCGGAATTGAATATATTGATTGTTAAAGTCTCAAGGTCCTTAACCAGACTGCGGGAGAGATTTGCACGGGCTGTAGATTTTGACAATATTGTTTGCTGTTCTATCAGCATTGGAAGGATACCAGTAATCCCCAGTATCTCTTCATATAAAAGAGTTTCCAGTTCTATTGCTCTTCCCTTTAGTGATTGGGGCATATTTACGGATAAATCAGTAAGTGTCTGGAAATTATTTGAAAGCAATTTACTTATATTTCGAATTTTATATAATGAGTGCTCAGATCTTGCCTGCCCTGCAAGAATAATAGTCTCTAAGGCAATAGTACTCCACTCGGAAATTAGCTCAGATAAAATACTATTATTGGATATTTCAGTCTCTTTTTTTTCAAAACAAAAGATCTCTCCAGGCAGTTTAAATAAATTTGCCTGCTTTTTATCAATCTGAGATGTGATCTGAATTCTGGAAGCAACAAGTTTCTCCAGTTCCATTAACGTTTTTTCCATTACATTGATACTATTATTAATCTGCTGATTCTCCATCCCCTCCAACTCTATCAGACTACTGATCTGGATTAGACGTTTATTAATACTCGATGTACTTATCCTAAGATGTGTCTCCGATTCTGACGAAGAAAGCCTTTCTACTTCGAGAACGAGATTTTTTGCATAATCTGTATACCGGGTTCCTATAATAATCTTTGGAATAGATTCATTGCTGATAGAACTAAGATCAGAACCGGTTTTGAAAAATCCATATAAAGCAATCGCCGATATTAATATAAGAGAACAGAGAATAAAACCGAGTACTATGAATATTGTGACTGCAACTTTATAGCGACGATTTGTTTTTATAAAATTCATAATTAATCAGAGCATGTGGAAAGAATTCTGCCTTCAATTTCAGGAGAAATCTTTTTAATGGATTCAATATATAATTGGGTTATCTCCCACACAAGCATACTTCTTCGGGAAGTCCTCAACAAATCTGACTGCTTTAGCATTTCATATCCATCTCCCCCTTTATAGAGGAATTCAGATATTGCAAGTGAATACAATTTATTTGGACTAATTGGTTTACCCTTATAAATGATGGATTGTATCCTTGAACCAGGAGGTTTATCCGAACAATAACTCACATTAATTCCTGAAACTTGTAGAAATCGGCCTTTAACATTTTCAACAAGGCTGACAGAGTTTTCCAATATACTTTTTAACTGGGTTCCCGAGACCGAAATTAATGTACTTACGTTGCGAAAGGGCAGTTCTTTAAGAATATCTTTCCGGGTCAATTCCGTTCCAGCTTCGTATATTTTATTACCCCGAATACTACCCCCATTTATAAGGGCTATATCGGAATCGTAGTAATTACGTATGGCATCAGCCACTAGATTTCCAAAGGCATTTTCTTCTGTTCTGACAGCATTTCTTGTTGTGTCCAGAGGTGTTTCCGTTATACCAATAGTTATATCCATAATTTCTGATAAAATGGAATTATAATATTCAATCTGCCTGGAAATCAGAAGATCCGGTTTGTAATTCTTAAGAGATTCCATGGTGGCTGAAAACCTGGCTATAACTTTATTATCGTTGCGCACAAGTTCCACATCCACTACAAGGGCATTTCCCTTATTGCTTCCCTGTATACCATAAAATCCTGAATTGACCGGCTGTATGGAATCATTGACAGAATTGGCCTCAAATATCATATTGACAGTCTTGTTATTAAGAAGATCTTCTGTCTCAGGAAGAGTGTGCCCTGTAAGAAGAATAATAAAATCTGTGTTATTATCTTGCAGGTTTCCGGCAGTATTAAGAATAGCACTTGCTGAATTATTGACCAAAATTCTATCAGGCAGAAAGCTCTTATGAACAGCTTCATTCAAAATAGAGAAGATTCCAATTTTAAAACCATCAATATCTATGCTTAGGCTGTCCTCAACTCCATCTAAATTCCCACCACTCACCGGATCATATAAATTGGCAGAAATATATGGAAAAGCCGATTCTGCAATTCTTAAAAGCAGTTCATCTTCCTTGTAGGAGAATTCTCTTTCATTTATTGCCATTACAGTCGGTTCAAGACTATTGAGTATATCGATCATATGAGATCCAAAATCAAAAGATGACATGGCACTGGGAGCCAGTGAATCTCCTCCATGAAGGAATAATACATTTTGACATAACTTTCGTGATTCTTTTAATAGGGTTCCGAGTTCGGACAATCCTCCTATATCGTTAGAAGGTGTATCAATTTCAGGCATTTTTGATACATAAACTATACGGAATTTTGTAGAATCAGCAAATACTGGAGAAATTGAAAGTAGCAATAAAAGAATTAATAATGAAAAAACCTTATAGTAATTTTTCATCTTCATATAAAATGAGTATATGTGTAAAAAACAGATTGTCAATAGAATAATGGAAAAGTTTGATATGCCGGTTTTACAATCAGGTTAATCAAAGCAGGGTTTTCAGTGTTTCCATATGCCTCCGATTATATTGATGAAAAACTCCGTTCGCTTATAAATATGGGGAAATTTGATAGTATTATTAAGAATAAGAAACAAAGTAGCTTTTTTAGAAAAAATCATATGTGAAAGAGATATTTTCAATTACTGTACTCTGAAACTCAAACAGCCAATCTAAAACTAAATATCTTCTTCTGCCGTTAAGTTATAAATTGCTAAATCCCTTTTTCCTTCTTTATTTTATCCCAGGCGTTCTGTATCTCTATAAATTTTGCTTTTGCTACTTTCTGAAACTCTTCCGGAAGACCCTTTGAGGATATCTTGTCAGGATGATACTCAGAGACAAGTTTTCGATAGGCTTTTTTCAGTTTATCGTCACTGTCAGACGAACTGCATCCGAGAACCGCATAGGCGGTGTCTGCAGATGCTTCCTGACTGTAATATGAGCCTGCATGAGTACGGTAACCGCCGGTATATTTTCCCTTCAGGCGATTGTAGAGATTATCATCAAGTCTAAAGATATGAACTGCATCAACAATCAGTGTTTCTTCCTCGTTACTAATGCCGTTGTCCTCATGAGCTACACGGAGCATAATATCGATCATAAGTTCCATCAGTTGCGGCTGAAAACGGAATTCCCGGTAGAATTGATTTGCAAACTGATAGAAGGTCTCCGGGGCATTTACAGCGGTGTCAAATATACGGAAAGCGGTGGCTTTGGTTGTCGCATCGAGGTTCAGATCATTATTCATGAATTCATCAATCTTTCTGCGTTCTTTTTGTGATACATTACCATCAACTGCAGCAAGCTTGGCGAGCATAGAGAAGGCACCGACAAAGAAAGTCATCTGGCTATGCTGGCTGCGGTTCATCCGGGTCCCATACCATGATGAATACCTGTCCTGTCCTGGTACTTCTTTAAAATTGACTCTACTTCCGGCACCGGAGAGAAAACTGCCGAATGCAGCTCCTGCAATGGCTCCAAGAGGTCCTCCTAAAAACAAACCTATGGTTCCGCCAATTAATGTTCCTAAACAACTCATATTTTTACCTTGTCTCCCGGCATCTTCTGCTTTCCTGTGAAGGTTAATATACTGCGATGGAATGGTTTTGACAACTATAGTTGCTTCCCGGCAGGTTAGATTAGGAATAAATAACTTCTTCCAGCTATGCAGATAATATTATATAAACCTCAATAAACTTTCTGGTTTTTCATGTATATGTAAATAAAAATAATTTTTGTTGACAGTACAACAAAGTTGATTTATAGTTAACTAATTTGCATTGTTAATGCAATTGGCAATATTTTTTTTATAGGAGTGTATATGACCGAAGCAGTTGCAGTAGAGAAAAAATCAAAAGTACCTCACATTTTCGTAATTTTATTTTCTTTTATAGCGCTTATGACGATTTTGACTTATATCGTCCCGGCAGGTATCTATGATCGGGTTCCGGTAGAGGGAACAAGCAGGATGATGATTGATGGAGATTCCTACCATCATGTGGATAAAACGCCGGTTGGTTTACTGGATCTTTTTATTGCAATTCCTCAGGGATTTGTTGAAGCAGGAT
Source organism: Spirochaetaceae bacterium (assembly GCA_030600745.1). Taxonomy (GTDB): domain Bacteria; phylum Spirochaetota; class Spirochaetia; order B11-G9; family B11-G9; genus JAJRQE01. The sequence continues at coordinate 10,257 of JAUVLL010000023.1, forward strand.
GGGTTGTTGTGCTGACATTCTGTGTAGGCGGTGCCTTCATGGTTGTAAAAAAGACTGGGGCAATCTCAATTGGAGTTGATACTCTGGCAAAACGATTATCAAAACGTGGAATCCTTGTAATTCCTGTATTGATGGTCATCTTCGCAGTTATTGATGCATTTATAGGAATGCCTGAGCTCTGTATGGTCTATGTGCCTGTAATACTTCCTTTAATGCTGGTGCTCGGGTTTGACTCAATCACAGCAGCAGCTACAGCTCTTATTGGATCTGCTGCGGGTTTTACAGCAGCACTTACCAATCCTTTTACAGTAGGAATAGCCCAGAAAATTGCTGGTCTGCCACTTTATTCGGGTATTAAATTCCGTTTAATTACTCTTATTGTTACTCTAATAGTAGGAATAATATTTGTCATGAGATATGCGGGTAAGGTTCACAAGACTCCCGAACTTAGTACAATGTACGAACTTGATGAACCCAGAAGAAAAGTATTTCTTGCAGAAGGTTCCGGAGAAGGAAGGAAAGCAACAACAAAAGAGAAATTAGCAGGAGCATCTGCCGGTATCTTTTTTCTAATTATGATTTATGGTGTTTTAAACTATAAATGGGACATGCCTCAGATTGGTGGTATTTTCATAGCAATGGGAATAGTTTCCGGTCTTTTGGGCGGGCTCTCTTCCAGGAAAGTCAGTGACGCCTTTATTGAAGGTTGTCAGGATGTACTCGTAGGAGCACTTATTGTCGGTATTGCCCGTGGTGTAGCAGTTGTTATGATACAGGGTCAGATTATGGATACAGTTGTTTATGGTCTTGCTGCTGCAGTACAGGGCATGCCAGGTGCTGTAACATCAGTTGGAATGCTCATTGTACAGTCACTTTTTAATTTTCTCGTTCCTTCAGGAAGCGGCCAGACATTGATAACAATGCCGATTATGGCTCCTCTTGCGGATATTGTAGGTGTTACCCGTCAGACTGCAGTACTTGCTCTTCAGTATGGTGATGGAATCTCAAATATTTTTTATCCAACTTCAGGATATTTCATGGCAAGTCTTGCACTTGCAGGTGTTCCCTGGGAAAAATGGGCAAAGTTCATGTTACCGTTATTTCTTATCTGGTCAGGTGTTGGATCAGTATTTCTTATAATTTCACAGATGATTCAGTGGGGGCCATTTTAAGGTAAATGTATGTTAGATATTAATACTAAAGAACTGACAGAAAAGGTTAAAACCTACAAAGATGATATAGTGTTGTTTCTCAGTGATCTGATAAAGATTAAGAGTTTGGATAACTATGAGGGTGACGCGGTTCAGAGGGTTAAAACTGAAATGGAAAAGCTTGATTTCGACGAAATCAAAATAGACCCTATGGGCAATATTATTGGTAGAGTTGGCAGTGGTGACACTGTAATCGCAATGGATGGGCATCTTGATGTTGTCGACAGCGGTGATGATAATCAATGGGATTTTCCTCCCTTTTCGGCAATGATTAAAGATGGTCGTATCTGGGGAAGGGGAAGTGCGGATCAAAAAGGCGGTGTTGCCTCGATGATCTATGCTGCCAGGATAATGAAAGAGATGGATCTTCTAAGTGAACTGACAATCTATGTTACTGGAAGTGTTAATGAAGAAGATTGTGATGGTCTATGCTGGCAGTATATAATAAATGAGGATAATATCAGACCTGAGTTCGCAATTCTAACTGAACCATCGGATGGGAATATCTATCGTGGACAGAAGGGGAGAATGGCTCTGAAAGTATCCACAAAAGGCATATCTGCTCACGGAAGTGTGCCTGAACAGGGGGAAAATGCCATCTACAAAATGGCACCCGTAATTCAGGATATAGAAGCACTTAATGATAAATTACCGTATCACCCGGAACTTGGCAGTGGTACTATAACAATATCCCAGATATTTTTTAGCTCAGCATCAAGCTGTGCTATTGCTGATGGCTGCAGTATTATACTGGATAGAAGATTGACATATGGGGAGACAAAAGAATCAGTTCTTAAGGAACTTAATGCTCTCGGGAGTGTCAAGAAAGCTGATGCAGAAGTGGAGGTTATAATGTATGATCTGCCAACCTACACAGGTTTGGTTTATCCGACAGAGAGTTACTTCCCGTCCTGGATTACTCCGGAAGATCATCCATGTGTTAAAGCCGCAGCAGATTCTTTCAGACAGCTTTTTAATAAAGAGCCCTTAGTGGATAAATGGGTATTTAGTACAAACGGGGTTGCAATTTCCGGACTTCATAATATTCCTTGTATAGGATACGGTCCAGGGAATGCATCAGAAGCTCACAAGGCGAATGAATCGCTGGAAATAGAGGATCTTGTAAAAGCGACCATGATGTATGTTACAATACCGCAGGTATATCTTGCAGGGAAAAAGTAGTTCATTTTAATATTCCGGGGAGTCAGCAAGATACTGGCTCCCCTAAATTTCAGATTACCAGGAGTTAATCTATGCCGCTTTCATATTTAACATTTATGATTATAATAATGTTGATTGCTATTCCCATGTGGAAACTGGGAAAGAAATTTGGGGGATATGCATATTGGAAATTCTGTATACCCATATACAATCTTGCTTTGCTTTGTGATTTTGCCCGGATAACAAGAAAGTATTTATTGCTTATTTTAATTTCAGGTATAGTACCATTTTTAAAAATACCCCCAAGGATAATTAATCTGGTTTTATCATTTTTTTTCTTTGGCTACCTTTCATACAAATTGGCAGAAAGTCTTGGTAAAAATAAACAGCTTTGGTTTGGAATCGGAGGTATTCTGTTTTTTGTACCTCTTTTGGTTTTCGGGTTTGATTCGTCTCTCCCTGTAGACGTAAATAAGGATGATGAATAAAATTATCTTAGTTTGTCCTTAAAGTGTTCATACTGATGAATATTTTTTTCAATTCTTTTTCCCTGGTGCCGATAAATAAATGTAAATTAACATTAAGTAGGGAACTATATGAAGGAATAATCAGGATAAAGTATTATGAATAAAAAAGATATTGGTATCCATATAAAGAAAATCCGCCTGGAACAGAGAAGATCACAGCAGGAAATCGCTGATTTTTGTGGATTTACTAAAAGTCATCTCTCCAAGATCGAGGGTGGTAAAGTCCTCCCGTCCCTCGGAGCTCTTGATAAAATTGCTCATGCTCTGAAATTGAAAATTGCAGTTCTCCTCGGTGAGGATATTCACAGTGAGGTTGTTTATACATCCCGGAAAGAAGCAGAATCGGGATTGTTGCCGACGTCTAAAGGGTACTCAGTGTTCCCATATGCTTCAAATTATAGGGATAAAAAAATGCAGCCCTTTCTGTTTTGTTCATGTAGGAAGAGTCATAAGCTGCACAGTACTGCACATGACAGCGAAGAGTTTTATTATATTCTGGAAGGTGAGATGATTCTTAAAATAGGTGAAAATGAGTATCATCTTAAAGAGGGGGATGGAATTTACTTCAATGCCAGATACGAACACCAGACTATTCCGTTAACAGATACTTTGAAAGTTCTGGATTTTATTGTCTGATAAGGATTATTTTTCAATGTAATCAAGGGTCCTGGGACGGAGACGGGAGGTTTTGAATTACGGTTGTTTTTATCTCTTTGACTTCAAAGCTTTCATGAGTGGCAATGGAATAGAGGAGTCTTTCACTTCCGAATTGGTTCACGAGTACAGTTTTGGATTATACCAGACTCTGATTTTCTCTTCCTGCCTGTTGTTACCACTAAGTTTTACACCTCTAATGTCATAAACAGATCTGGTGAGGATAAATCCTTTTTCCGAGTTCATACGTTATTATAACTCTATATTTGCTTTTCGGAAAAGCTTAATTATGAAATGCTTATTATGGTTTGGTTGATATATTCCGAAAAGTTAAACAGAGGTAAGGAGAGAATAGAGTGAAAAAAATAGTTATTGCTGTAGCTGGATTGTTAATATTGTCGTCTGCTGGTTTTGCTTTGGACGGGAAAACTCTGGTTACCGGTGGGTTCGGATTAAACTTTTTCGGGTATGAAACACTCTATCTTACCACAGGTGTTTTGTATCAGGTAGAAATAAAAGAAGGGATGGATCTTGTCGGTGGAGCAGATTTTGGAATACACACAGAGACAAGTGACTCAGAGGAAGTAGAGGCTGATTTTCTTATCCCATTAAAAATTGGTATTTACTTTCCGTTTCAGGGGGAGAAGATCAAATATGGATTTGGAACCGGATTAACTCCTTGCTTTCAATCCAAACATGATGATACAGGTGCAAAATTTCTAGTGGGCCCCTATGTAAACGGAAGTATGCGTATTAAGGTCCATCCTGTTATGAGTATTTTCCTGCAGATTCAGCAGGACCTTCTGTTTGGTAAGCCCGATTGGATTTATATGGGAAGTCAGGTTAAACTGGGTATTTCATTTTAAAACTCAATACCCACTCTTTCAGGTACATTTCTGTCATTACCGGAATCATACCAAATGACAGGCGGTACTTCTATGGAACTCTTTATTGATGAAGAGTCATCCTCCCTTAATTTCAGCCCTGTTTTACCATGTCATGTAGATGTTCCAAAGTATTCCACCATGAGTGATTCACCATTATACTTTCCTGTTCCAAAATCGATCAGCCTGTATTCTCCCTGGACAGTAAGGGAGAAATTTTCGGTTACCTCTAAGTCTAACCCAACTCCCCCATTTAAACCCTGCAAATCCCAGTAGGTAAGATCGGAGTGTCCGGTGCCTTCAATATAGCCGTCCTTAATGAAAAGGAAATATCCCAACCACAGCCAATTAGCAGAGTTACACGATCAAATAATTGTATCCCACCGGAAGCATACCAGGAAAAAATAAGAAAAGAAGCATCCATGGAATTTCCTTCAAATTCTCCGCTATGAAAGCTTTGAGAAACACTTAAGAAACATTTAACGAGGAAATTAAACCTTTGTCCCGGATAGGTGATTGACCAACCGGCTGCAACACCCCAGCCTATTCCTGTATCTAATTTAGGAATAGCTAATGCTCCCCCCTCCTCTGTTGCAAAATAACTTTCTCCATCAAAATCTCCATTATTCCATTGAATAATAGGGACGAATAATCCTACAAATACTTTGGATTCCTCGTTTGAAGGTGTCTTTTGCATATATGCTGTTTGAGGATCATGCTGCAGCAAAACAAATTGTTAATCCACCGATCCAGTAGAGGAGCCAGAGTGAGGAGATTAAACTATTAATATCGAATAATTGATTCATACTGGAAGTAATTGTAGTACAAAACTAAAACATTACAATGATTCTCTTGTCTCTTGACAACAAGTATGGCTCAGTAAAGAATAAGTCAATGATTAACAAAAAATACATACAGGCAAAAAAGGCAATTCGTAAAGATACATTTGCAGGTGTATTCACTGCCAGTATGTATAAATGTTCTCCCTACCATGCATGTGAACATGGGTGTATTTACTGCGATGGAAGAGCAGAAAAATACTATGTCCAGGGAGAGTTTGATAAGGATATTGTAATAAGGCAGAATCTGGCAGATCTGTTAAGGACTGAACTACCCCGGCTCCGGGAGAGGGGACCCATTACAATAGGTTCCGGAGTGACAGATGTCTATCAGCCTGTGGAAAGAGAAGAAAAGCTCATGCGTGACTGTCTGGAAGTATTGGGAGATTATAATTTTCCTCTTCACTTACTGACAAAATCTCCTTTGGTGCAACGGGACCTGGATTTGTATCAACAACTGGACAGGAAGGGTGGATTTACCCTTTTTGTTTCCCATACCTTTTCGGAAGACAAATACAGAAAAATATTTGAACCCAAAGCAGGTTCTGTAGAAGAAAGGCTTGAAACTATTAGAGTTTTTAAAGAAGCAGGTTTAAAGGTTGGAGTTCTGTTAATGCCTCTGCTTCCATGGATTAGTGATACAAATGAGAATATTGTCCCCTTATTGGCAAAATTAAAAGAATTGGATGTGGATTTTGTTATGCCCGGTTCTCTTACACTCCGTCCGGGAAAACAGAAAGAACTATATTTCCGGACTATCAGGAAACATTTTCCTGATCTAATTTCCGCTTATGAAGATCTTTATCAGAAAAATTTAATTTCCGGTAATCCTTCATACCAGTATCGGAAAGAATTTTATAAACGAATGCCGCCGCTGATCAAAGGATCCAACCCTCTTGTTCCCCATTATATTTTTCAAGACAGGATGCCTGTTTATAATGAAATACTTATTCTTATTTCTCACATGGTCGAGTTGTACTCCATGAAAGATATTAATGTAGATCGATTAAAGAAGAGCCTGTCCCTGTATACAGCCTGGGTAGAGGGAGAAAAAAAGTTCTTTAACCGCCGCAGGTCGCTGC
>JAUVLL010000070.1 GCA_030600745.1 Spirochaetaceae bacterium
GAGGAGGCAAAGCTTAGTCAGCGCCAGATTGCAAATGCTCTGAAAGTCTCACGGCCAGTAGTTTCTGAAACACTAAGGAAATTTAAAGAAGCTGGTTTAACAAGTGAATCAATTAAAGAAATTAGTGATTCAGCATTGGAGGAAGTATTATCATCTATTCCAAAACATAAGAAAAAACACAATAGTCTTTATGAACTTTTTCCTGGATATTTAAAGGAATTAAAGAAGCCAGGAGTAACACTGGATTTGTTATGGTCTGAGTATTTAGAGACGAACCCAGAGGGTCTTCAATACTCACGATTCTGTTACCACTTTGCACAATGGAAAAAACTGTCAGAGATTTCAATGCATTTCGATCATATGCCGGGTGATAAAATGTTTGTAGATTATGCAGGTAAAAAGTTTTCTATTATCGATAGAGAAACTCAGAAATCACGGATAGTAGAAACTTTTGTTGCAATTCTGGGTGCAACTGGACTTACATATGTGGAAGCTTCCGTTTCTCAGAGGCAAGAATCATTTATTCGTTCAGTAGAGAAAGCATTTGACTATTTTGGAGGGGTTACAAGAGCAATAGTTCCTGATAACTTAAAATCTGCTGTAATAAGGGCTGATAAATACGATCCGGAAATAAATCCCCTCTTTGATGATTTCGCTAACTACTATAGGACAACAATAATCCCTACCAGAGCCCGTAAACCCAAAGACAAAGCTCTGGTAGAGAATGCTGTCAGACTGGCCTACATACGAATATATGCTCCCTTACGGAATAAAACATTCTATTCCATGGAGGAGCTAAATGAAGCCATTGCAGAAAAGCTTGAAGAACATAATAACCGCAAGCTCACTAAAATGCCACTTTCAAGACGTGAATATTTTAAACAAATTGAAAAGAAAGCTCTGAAACTGCTTCCCGTTGCTCCTTATCCCTTAAAAAGTTTTGATGGAGGAAAGGTTTCCTACAATTATCATATCGAACTTAAAGAGGATAAGCATCATTACAGCGTTCCCTATACTCTAAATGGAAAAAATGTCCGGATAATTTATGATGAGAGGATTGTAGCGATTTATCATGACAATATTAGAGTAGTTCAGCATATCCGAAACCGTACTCCATACAAATACACCACGTTGAGTGATCATATGCCTCCTAATCACCGTTTTATTGCCAAATGGTCTTCTACCAGGTTCAAGAAATGGGCTGCTGATATTGGCGATGACACTCTGAGAGTGATTACACACGTATTAGAGAGTAAATCACATCCTGAGCAGGGCTACAAAACATGCATGGGAATTCTAAATCAGGCAAAAAAATATGGTAATGATGATCTGAATATAGCCTGCCGTCAGGCCTGGAACTACAACTGGATGTCTGCTAAATACATTAAAGAGGTTCTTGAATCTCTTCAATTACAAAAGAAATCAAATGACAGCTCTCTCCAGTTGCAGTTCATCCCAAACCACGAAAATATTCGTGGAAAAGAAAATTACAGTTAGGATAGGTAAGATAATATGAATAACAACAATGCTACAATTGCAAAATTACAGGAAATGAGACTGCATGGAATGATTAGTGCATTCAAAAGTACTTTGGATTCCGGTCTTAATAAGAAATTTACTTCAGATGAATTATTTGCTCATCTGGTTGATTCCGAATGGGATTACAGAATAAAAAGAAAGCAGGAAAGTTTAAGAAAGAAGGCTGGGTTTCGTTATCAGGCATCCTTTGCTGAAATAGATTTTACCCATAATCGTAAACTTGATAAGAATCTAATCTTAAGACTTTCTGATTGTTCATGGATAGAAAATCACAAGGATATTATAATTACAGGTCCAACCGGAATTGGAAAAAGTTTCATTGGAAGTGCTTTAGGGCATCAGGCAGTTCAGCAAAGGAAAAAGGTTTACTACCAATCTTGCTCCAGACTTTTTGCTAGGCTTAAACTTGCTAAGGCTGATGGATCCTATCTTAAAGAGCTTACAAAAATACAGAAAAATGATGTCCTTTTGCTCGAAGATTTTGGTTTAAATCCATTTAACTCTGATACAAGACTTATGCTTCTGGATATTCTGGAAGACAGGCATGGACGGAGATCAACAATTTTCATATCTCAGATTCCAGTTTCAAAATGGCATGATCTAATTGGCGATTCAACAATTGCTGATGCTATACTTGATCGGATTGTCTATAATTCTTTCCGAATTGAGCTTCAGGGGGAGTCTATTCGTAAGAAAATGTACAGAAATTCTTGACCAAACCTGCCACCTTGGTAATAATATTTACAAGAGGTTAACTGACCTTGCCAGGGTGGCAACTTTCGCAGGAATGGTGGCAGTTTTCACAGGAATACGCACAATTGCTCTCCTTATTCACTATTCATGGTTTGGGCAGAGAATAATATTCTAAATATTGAGAATATTTTTACCACCCAATTACCTTAATATAACTGAAATTCATATTCCAGTCGACTTTTATCTCTATTGTATATATATTCATAGAATGCTTAAATTATACAACACCATGAGCCGGAGTGTTCAGATTTTTAAACCGCGTGACGGTAAAAAAGTGAATATATTCACCTGCGGTCCGTCAATCTATCAGAAAGCACATCTGGGAAACTATCGCACATTTCTCTATGAGGATCTGCTTGTAAGATATTTGCTCTATAAGGGATACGATGTTGAGCGTTCGATGAATATTACAGACATCGAAGACAAGGCTATTTCAGAAGCAAAGAAACTCCGAACCAATGTCAAATCGATTACCGATGATGTCCTTACAATTTTCAGGGAAGGACTTGATGGTTTCGGCTTTATAATGCCCTTAATAATGATCTGGCACTTGGGACCGGATTTGATGCCGTTTTTGAAATAATCAGGAAACTCAATAAAATAAGCAGAGAAAAACCATTCCCCGACAGAACAATCAAAAGAATAAATACTTATCTGAAAAAAATTGATAATGTACTAAATGTAATTTTCCCAATCAGAGGATATTAACTCTTATTGAATTGTCTACCTTCTTTCGCAGAGTAACACCAATTACCTCATATGTTCCGGTCCGGCTTGCGGCACATCCGGCGCAGGCACCCTTGTAACTGATATAAACATCGGTATAACCGTCTACCTCTTTCATGTCAACAATTTCGACACTTCCTCCGTCTGCATGCAGAATGGGCAGAATTGATTCAGCCACAACTTTATCAACCATTTTGTGCTTTTGAATCAGCGTCATTTCAGCAAAATTCTTCCTCTCTTCACCAAAGTTCAGCTTTTCACGCTCTATCTCAGCCCTGGTATCGCGCAGAATATCTACAAGGTAAAACTTCCGTTCTTCATGTCCACCTGGTTTGATGCATGATTTGCAGAACGCTCCCGCCTTTGTGTACTGTGTTATTTCTTCAATCGTTTTGAGATCGTTCAGCTTAATTACGTCCTTGATTGTGCTCAGTGATACCCGTGCACATTCGCAAACTATCTCTTCATCCTCAAAGACAGACATATCAACCTGTTTGTACAGCGATGCAGCCTTCTTAATAACGTCATACGCCATTACAGAGCAGTGCATCTTCTGCGGCGGCACAGCCGGTGTATCGGGTGTATCACGGAGAGCTTTCTCAACATCAATATTTGTTATTTTAACAGCCTCATCTACTGTTTTGCCGATACATAGTTCGGCAGTTACATCGCTTGAAGCTATTGCAGTACCACAGCCGAAGCTTTTATATTTTGAATCAATAATTATCTCTGTTTCAGGATCCACCATCCAGTAAAGCCTCACCGCATCACCGCATGAATCAGCCCCGTAATCGGCAATAATAAGTTTTGCTCCCTTTATCGCAGCTTCCTCTTCAGTTATTTCCCCCATAAACCGGGGATTATTCATCCTGTCGCTGACCTTATCGGAATAATGCTCCCAGAGGGCACCGCCTATTAAATCATTTTTCGCCATATGCCCTCCACCTAAATGTATTCTTTGTTGCTTGTTGATGAAATTCCGCGCAGCCTTTCAACGGCACTTTTGATTGCATCTACAGCATAATCAATTTCTTCCTCAGTTGTGTAACGCGATAAACTGAACCTCATACCTGTATGGGCAAGATCCGCTCCAATCTCCATCGCCTTGAAAGTAGGATTTGATTCGAGTGATTCGGAAGAACATGCACTTCCTGTTGATGCTGCAATGCCCTTCTGGTTCAGATCCCACAGGAATGCCTCACCCTCAATACCGCGAAAACTTGCAAGTATTGTGTTCGGGGTTCTTTTATCCCGGCTACCGATTACTTCAACATCATCTATTGAAAGGATTGCATCCTCAAGCTTGTCACGGAGTCTGCGAACCTCTGTTGCCTCATAATCAAGATTTTTAACAGCCAGAGCAAGTGCATACCCCATTCCGATCATATAGGCAGTATTTATTGTTCCGGCTCGAAGACCGGCCATCTGCTCACCGCCGTGAATCAGCGGAACAACCGATACTCCTTTTCTGATATACAGACCTCCGATACCCTTGGGTCCGTGAAACTTGTGCGCACTGAAAGTCAGGTAATCGGCCTGTATTTCCTGCATATTTACGGGGATTTTCCCTATGGCCTGCACACCGTCAAGGTGCAGTTTCACACCGTTCTCACGACAGATTTCACCATATTCTTTCACCGGATTAATTAAACCGGTCTCATTATTTGCCCAGATAAGCGATACCAGCGCTGTCTTGTCAGGATCAATTGCCTTCCGAAGCTCATCCGGATCTATAATCCCCTCCTTGTTAACAGGAAGCCATTTTACTTCTACGCCAAGCTTCTCAAGAAACATGTAAACTTCAGAAACTGCCGGATGCTCAATTAAGCTGGTTATCATCTGTGGTTTCTTTCCATTTATAACACTATCGAAATACAGCGATTTTATTACAGTATTGTTCCCTTCGGAGGCACAGCTTGTAATGATAATATCATCCTCATCATCGGCATTAATACCGTCATACAGCCTGTCCAGCGCCAACTTCATATACGGATGGACCTCGGTTCCGAAACTGTGCAGTGAATTAGGATTTCCATACATCTTTGTAAAAAACGGATCCATTGCTTCTTTTACAAGAGGATCAACCAGTGTTGTTGCATTATTATCTAAATATACTCGTTCCATATGCAAGGAATATAGTCACATATAAAGTAAAAAGCAAGTTTAGGATCTTCAATTTCCATGTTTAACTGCTCAACTATGTGAATAATTTGGTGCTTCCTGGGTAATTGCGATATCATGTGCATGACTTTCTTTAAGTCCGGCAGATGATATTTTTCCAAACTTTCTGTATTTCCTCATTGTATTAATATCCGGACAACCGCAGTAACTCATACCCTTTTTCAAGCCGGTGACCAACTGGTACAAAAATGGTTTAAGTTCACCTTTGTAGGGAACTCTCCCCTCTATACCCTCCGGAACGGGAGCATCATTTTTTGACATCTGATACCGGTCTCCGGAACCTTCTTTTATTGCAGCCAGAGAACCCATACCCCGGTATGACTTAAATATCCGCCCCTCAAAAATCATCTCTTTTCCAGGAGATTCTTTCAGCCCTGCCAGCATATTACCGATCATGACACTACTTGCTCCGGCTGCTATGGCCTTTGAAATGTCCCCGGAATACTTAATTCCACCGTCTGCAATAACAGGTATTCCCGATTTATCAGCCTCTTCAGCACAATCCAATACTGCTGTAAGCTGGGCAACTCCAATTCCTGCTACAATTCTTGTAGTGCATATAGATCCCGGTCCTACACCAACCTTCACTGCATCCGCTCCTGCTTCAATAAGTCTCCTGGTTCCTTCTGCAGTTGCCACATTTCCACCAATTACAGGAATGTTGAATTCTTTCTTTATAGCTCTGACAGCCTCTATAACACTCTCCGAATCCCCATGAGCAGTATCCAGGGCAACAAAATCAACATGATTTTCCATCAAAAGAGGAATCCTTTTTTTATAATCCTGTGGGGAAATAGCTGCACCTGTAATTAATCTTCCTGTTTTATCTATTGCAGCATTCGGGGAGAGGCGCTTTTTTTCCATATCCTTAACGGTAATCAACCCTGTTAAACGTCCATCAGCATCAACAACCGGGAGCTTCTCAATCTTATGGCTGTTAAATTTTTCTCTGGCACTTTCGGGTGTAGGGAAATTGTTTGCAACAACGGGGTTTTTAGTCATGGCATCTTCTACAAGGATTCTATCATCACCACAAAACCTTAGATCCCTGCCGGTAATAATACCAACAAGCTTATCTTCTTTAACAACAGGGAGTCCGGAAATATTATATTCACTGATAATTTTCTTCACATCTGCAATACTCTGGTCCGGTGAAACAATTACCGGATCATCAATAATCCAGTTTAGAAAGCGCTTTACTTTCCCCACATGGGCGGCTTGAATTTCGGGACTCAGATTTCTATGAATTACACCAGCTCCCCCTTCAAGAGCAATTGCAATTGCCAGTGCAGATTCCGTGACCGTATCCATGGCAGCCGAAAGAACCGGTACATTTAAATATATATCAGATACTAAAAGAGTCCTGGTATCTGCGTTGCCCGACAGTACATTCGAATATGTAGGGACAAGTAAAACATCATCATAGCTTAGAGTTTCAGTTATTTTTTGCATCTTATAGAATCTCCTTAAGAATTTTCATTTTACGACCGTATTTTCCTACCAGATCCCGTGTCTTTTCTACAGCCTTGCCGCAGTATTTCTGAGGATTAGAGAAAAACTCCTCTGCATCTTCTCCGGTTGTGGATTCAAGCCTCTGTGAAATATATCCCCACAATTCGGAATCTTTTTGAAGTTCATCCACAAGGCGGGTTCCTTTTGCTTCACATCGAAGGGTAATTTTACGTATCTTCTCATGGGCGTCTGTATCACCGGAAAGAGAAAGCAGGACATAAGCGGCCTCAGCAAGAACAAGATCTCCCTTTAGAGTTATATTCTCAAGAAGTCTTTTTCTGTCTACCCGTATTGTTTTAACAATTTTATTCATCCGTGCTATAGCAGCAACAAAACCGGAAATATAGTCTGCAATAAATCTGGAAGAAGCAGAGTTTGACATATCTCTCTGATGCTCGGATATCTGATCCATGTAGAAGGTCATAACCCTTGGAAAAAAGGCTTTCCAAAGACTCTTAACATGTTCGGAATTCCAGGGATTCCTTTTCTGGGGCATAGTAGATGACCCAACCTGACTATCTGTAAACAGTTCTCTAAGCTCATCTATTTCCGTTCGCTGAAGATGCCGCAGATCGTCAGCCAGATTGGCAATTATGCCAAAAGCAATATTCATCTCCAAAAGCAGACGCAGCAGATACTCCGGTTCCACCATCTGTGTGGAATACTCTGCAGGTTCAATATCCAGAAGTTGAAGAAACTTCTTCTCCAGATCAATCGGGTCCTTAACAAGAAGGGAAGTTGCATTGTATGCTCCAACAGCACCTGCCAGCTTTCCCCGAAGATCCCCGGATAGTTCTTCCAGCTTAACAATTGATTTCCCCAGCCGGGCAATAAATTCTGCAAAAGAAAACCCCAGGGTAACAGGAACTGCATGCTGTCCATGGGTTCTGCCGACCTGAGGTGTATCAGCCTCTCTCTCTGCAAGAGTAAGCAGACTCTCCATAAGCCCAATAAGAGCCGGGATCACTACTTTCCTCGAAGCATCCCTCATCCTCAGGGCAGCGGCAGTATCCAGGATATCTACCGACGTAGCTCCCAGATGAACAAAGTGACTTACACTGTCCGGAACATTTAATTTCATTACATTAACAAGGGCACGGATATTATGATGAGTTTTTTCCTCTTCCTCATAAACCGTTTCCGGAGTAATGGTTTTTTCAAGATTTCTGATTTGTCGGATGATCTCTCCAGACCCGGGCATCTGTATCTGTATGTGGGTTTCCAGAAGAGCCGATTCTACCTTGATACAATATTTAACGACAGCCTCTTCACTCAGGTACTTGCTTAAGTTTTCAAAAAGAATACGGTTTGATAAATAATAACGATGATCAAGGGGGGATAAATTTTTAAAGATATTTCTAGCTTCCATTTACCATTAGTAACGAAATTACATATTTTTGTAAATAGGAAGGGATTGATTTATCAAAAAAATTAAGCAATTTCCCAAATGATTTTGAAAATCAATTAGATTTTTTTTAATTGGTTTCATCTCTTGCCTTTCCTTAACTTTAAGTGTACTTTACTTAAAGAAAAGGATTATCAGCAATATGGATCATGAAGAATTGAAAGAAAGGTATACCGTGCTCCAAAAGCAATTAGCTCAGGTTGGTTATATCTGCAACGGTACAGTTATGTCTGTATATCGCAAATGCGGCAAACCCAACTGCAGTTGTAAAGATGATCCCAAAATGCAGCACGGGCCTTACCATATCTGGACAAGAAAGGAAAAAGGAAAAACCGTTACCCGCTCTCTATCAAAAAAACAGGCTGATCGCTGCTCCGAATATATGGATAATTTCAAGGAAATGGAAAATATTATGGAAAAAATGAAAGAAATTTCAATACAGATTATTGAACAGGCTAAAAATAGCTAATTTATTAATCAATACTCCAGGAGGCTTAATTTTATGGTATTAGTATTAGATGTATTTAAACAGGCCCTAACAATAACCCTTTTTGTATTTACCATGATGCTTATATTGGACTATTTCAATGTCCTGACAAAGGGAAGGGTAAACAATCTTATCAAGGGCAAACAATGGAGACAATATACAATCTCTTCATTCCTGGGATCCACTCCCGGCTGCCTGGGTGCTTTTTTGAATGTCTCATTTTATGTTCACGGCCTTATTAGTTTTGGCGCTCTGGTAGGTGGTATGATCGCTACTTCGGGAGACGAAGCATTTGTTTTGCTGGCAATGGTACCCAAACAGGCAATGTTTTTGTTTGCTCTACTCTTTGTCTTTGGTATTGTTTTGGGTTGGTTATCAGATAAAATTGCCGGAGGACTGAAACTTAAAACATGCAGCCATTGTACTCTGCAAGTTGTACATGATAATCAGGAAACCAATTTTTTCAGCAGGCAGCTGATTATAAAAAACTATATAAAACCATCATTTATCCGGATAATGTTATTATCCGCAGCTGGAATAGTTACAATAGCTGTTATTTTGGGTTTTATTGGATCAAGCTCCTGGAATATAAAACAAATTATACTCCTGATGTTAAGTATTGCTTCTTTTAGTATTATAGTCACAGTCCCTGAACATTTTTTAAAAGAACATATCTGGAAACATATTGCTAAAAAACACATTATCAGAATATTTCTATGGTCGTTTTCTGCAATCCTGTTTGTTGAGACTGGTTTTGAATACTGGGACATCGAAGGGTTTGTACAGCAGCACATGGAACTGGTAGGGATGATAGCAGTTCTTTTGGCAATTGTACCTGAATCCGGTCCCCATATGATCTTTGTTATGCTTTATGCCAAAGGCCTGATTCCTTTCTCAATACTGCTTGCAAGCTCTATTGTTCAGGATGGGCACGGAATGCTCCCCCTTCTCTCTTACACTGTAAAGGATTCAGTGCTGATTAAGATATTCAATTTAACGTTCGGCATCATAATCGGACTTGGTTTTTATCTATTGGGATTCTAATTATCAAATAAAAAAAGGAGATGCTTTGATGAACAGACAGACAACAAAAAAAATAGGTTTAATTGTGAATCCAGTTGCAGGTATGGGCGGTAGTGTAGGATTAAAAGGAACTGATGGAACAGCGTATAAAAAAGCATTGGAATTAGGTGCTCAACCAGTTACTCCTGCAAGAACAAAGGATTTCTTTAACTATATCAGAAGAAAAGATGAAATTTATTTATTTACAGCTCCCGGAAAAATGGGAAAGGATCATATTCACAATTTGGGCATACCCTCCAAAGTAATTGGCAGGAAAGCAAAAGAGACTTCATCAGAAGATACAAAAACAATTGCCATCGAAATGTTGGAACAGGGAATTGAACTACTGATCTTTGTCGGTGGTGATGGCACTGCAAGAGATATTTATAACGCAATAGGTCTTAAAATACCTGTTGTCGCCGTACCTTCAGGGGTAAAGGTTTTTAGTGCAGTCTTTGCTTTCAACCCCAGAGCAGCAGCAGAGATGGTGGATGCATTCATTAAAGGATCACATTTTACCGAGGAAGAGGTTCTCGATATTGATGAAACGGCTTTCAGGGAAAACAGACTTGCATCACAACTGTATGGTTATCTTCTTGTACCAGATGTTAAAGAATACCTGCAGGGCAGCAAGGAGTGTTCAAATACAAGTGTGCCCACAGTGGAAAGTAAAAAAAAGATAGCTGCTTTTATACTCGAAAACATGGATAAGAATGCTTTATACTTACTTGGTCCGGGAACAACTTTGAAAACCATTACCGATACGGTTGGAGTAGGAAAAACTCTTCTGGGAGTAGATGCCCTGGCAGACGGAAAAATAATTGGAGCAGATGTAAACGAACAGGGAATCCTTTCCCTGTTTCAAAAATTTGAAAAAATAAAAATAATCGTAACACCAATCGGCGGCAATGGATTTATATTTGGCAGAGGAAGCAAACAGTTTACTCCTGACGTGATAAAACGTGTCGGCAGAGAAAATATTATTGTTGTAGGAACACTGGACAAACTAAACAAGCTGGATTCCCTGCGGGTTGATACAGGTAATTTTGACCTGGATCAAACTCTTTCGGGATATATGGAAGTTACAGTAGGTTATAATGAGATTTTAAAAATGGATGTAAAATGTTAGAACAAGCTGTTATTTTAAAGGAGATACAATTATGATTACTTTTGGTCCGGTTCCATCCAGACGCCTGGGGCGCAGTCTGGGTATTAACAATATTCCTCCCAAAGTATGCAGTTATTCCTGTGTATACTGCCAGGTTGGGCGCACAAAAAATATGCAGGTGGAGCGCAGC
>JAUVLL010000051.1 GCA_030600745.1 Spirochaetaceae bacterium
ACATTTTTCAGGTTTTTCTCCGGCATGGTACTTTTCTCCACTCCATGTAATAGCTCTGCCAGAGTGATAGAGCTGATACACATATGACCATCATATTTATTGAAAGTTTCCAGCAGCTCTGCAGGTCGCCGTTTAATTACAAAAATGGCGATGTTGGTATCCAGCATATACTTCAGCATCTAGAAAGGTTCCCTTTCTGACTGAAACTGGGATGCTCTTTCTACCATAAAATCATCGCTTACGCCTTCAGCTTCCTGGTGGAAAAAACTGTCCCAGGTTTTATTTAAAGGAGAGATTACACGGGTATTTCCTATGATTCGTACCAGGACTTTCTTTATTTCCTTTGGAAAACGGGTTTCCGCAGGGAGCCGAACCGCCTGGGTTCTATTGTTCTCGAAGACTGATCCAATGTTCATTGTAAACCTTCCTAATCGCTATATACATCAAGTATATAGCATGAATAATTTAAATTCAAGTGTTTGTTTGTACTGGCTTTAGGATTTCTGGTCAGCTTATACAATTTGGCTAGTTGCCTGGATAATTTGTATAAAAAATTAGGGTAACTATTTTACTAAAATTTAAACACAAAAAAACCTGTAAGGATAAAATCCTTACAGGTAAAGTACTTAATAATCGGGCTGGGCAGATTTGAACTGCCGACCCCGTGTCCCCCAGACACGTACGCTAAACCCCTGCGCTACAGCCCGTTATGAGCAAAAATTAACATATAAACTTATTTAGTGTCAATGATGAGCTTTTTTATTGTGGATTTAGTTTTTTGGGTGTAAACTGCATTATAAGGAGCAGTTATGAAAAGAATATCATTGATCACAGTTGTATTCCTTCTTGTATTTACTTTTGCTGTTTTTGCTGAACCTTCATTACGAGTGGGTAAAACAGCAGTATCCGCACATCTTGATTTGGGTAAAAACACAGAGGATTCTATTGCCCAGGTAGGGGTAGTTGCTGAATATGGAATAATAAGTCATCTGTCACTGGGTATGGGCTATGTCTATGTGGACGGCAGGCATCCTCTTCAGGCTCATGGCCTGGATCTGTTTGTTAAAGGGTATGTTTTTGATACCATTTGGGATCTCTACGGGTTTGACATCTATGGTAAGGCAGGAACGCAAATATATTCCCAGGATGGATTTGGTTTAACCTATACCTTTCTGACAGGACTGGAGTGGCAGTCACCATTTAAGATATTTATTGCTGTTGAAGGCGGAGCAGAACTTGAGGATGGAGATTGGGGGTATCTTTCCGGCGGTGTAATTGGAGTTAGAATTTAACCGGAGATGATAAACCTGGCTTTTCCTGTAGCATAGACTGTACCTAAGGCATCGCTAATCTCTCCGGAGGTTAGAGCTATTCGACCTTTTACATCTGTTATTTTGCCTTTTATAAATACTTCTGTATCTACAGGAAGTGGTTTTTTAAACCTGATCGTCAGTTCGGCTGTAACTCCAATCAGCTTAGAGCTGATACATGCGTGAGCCATTGTTTCATCAAGAAGCATAGATATAAGACCACCGTGGGTCAGGTTTTCCCATCCTGTAAAATAGACCGGAATTATTAAACTTGTTTCTGCTGTACCATCTTCAGGGTAGTTAAACTTCAGTTTAAGTCCTTTATCATTATCTTTTCCACAGCAGAAACAGTGATGATCGCTTATTAGCATGTTATTCAATTGTGTATTTACTCCTATCTAAAAACAGCAAACGCAATACCTATTCCAAGGATAGTCCCTGCGACAGCCTGGGGATAAGTGTGCCCCAGCAAAGTTTTAAGAACCTTTGGTTCATAACCATGTGCAAATAGATGAGCAAGTTCCTTTGTAATATCGTTAAGCACTTCCGCCTGTCTGCCTGCTGCAGCACGAACACCCGTTGCATCGTGTATAACAATGCCTGCCAGTACCATGGAAATTGTAAAATATGGACTGTTCCATCCGTAGACAAGGCCCATAGAGGTTGCAAGAGTTGCAACTGTTGCCGAGTGGGAAGATGGCATTCCCCCTGTTTCAACCATTCTATTTAAGATTAGTTTTCGATCAAATAGAAGTATAATAAGCGATTTTAATGCCTGGGCTGTAAAGGTTGAGAATATTACTGTCAATAAAATCGAGTTTCCGAGAAAATTGAGCACAATCCCTCCATAACGTATATAATGAGTAAATGAATTATAGTGAGGTGCAGGCAAAAACTCAAGGAGAGCTACCTGGGTTTCTTACCTTTAAAAAGATTTAGAGGTGATTTTTTCTTTTTCTCTGCATCTGTCAGTTCCGGATCGTCAGGTTCTGATATTTCCGGGGTTGATTCCTTTACCCCTTTTCCAATGGCTATATGTATATTTTTTTCCTTGGTTTTAAGCTCTTTCTCTTTTAGTTTTGCCTGCTTGCTTTTGTTTCTTATTTTTAGTTTTTCCGATTTACTTAGATATGTAAGAAAATAGTAAAAGAAAGAGTACAAAACTCCGGAAACCAGTGCAACAATTATTACTGCAACAGTCGAAATATTATCATACTTGTATCCAAAAAGATTTATTGAAGTTTCATAAGATACATTCATAGCAATAAAAACTGCAACAATAAGCAGTGTACCTATATTAATTATCAATCTTACCATTTATTTACCTCTTTTTTTCAAATATTCAGGTACTGTTATCATTGGAGGACGCTCCTCCTCAATAATTTCCTGTTCGATAGACTCAAAAACATCGTCATGAGCCTGAAACTGCCTTAGTATTGTACTCAATTCCGGTATATCTGTCATCATACCATATGATTTCATTCTGTATAAAAATGTTTGCAGAATACCAAATGCCATTTTTCCAAGACTAATAGTTTCCTGATTTCTGTGTACCCGTTGATCAAGATCAGTTTGCGCAAATGCTTCCATCCCATATTCTCTGTATATATCAAGAAGATGTGCAGTTTCAACACCATAACCAATAGGGAAGGATAGTTTTTCAAGAACTTCTCTCCTAACAGCATATTCACCGGAAAGGGGCTGAATGATCGCTGAGAGTTCCGGAAAAAACAGACTGAACAGGGGCCTGATAAGAATTTCAGTTACTCTGCCGCCTCCGGAAGGTCTGATTCCTTCTGAAAATGCCAAAGGTCTGTCGTAGAAGGCTTTAACATATTTTGTTTTTTTGTTGTAGATTAGGGGTGCCAGTAATCCGTAAACAAACCGCGGGTGAATATTTTTAATATCAGCATCAATATAAACAATAATATCACCATCAAGCTGGTAGATGGCCTTCCACAGGTTTTCTCCCTTCCCCTTCTTCTTATCCAGGTGTGGAAGTATATCTGATGCAAGGTATGTATCGGCACCAAAAGATCCGGCAACCTCCAGTGTTTTATCTCTGGAGCCTGAATCGATTACTGCAATCTCATCCAGTAAAGGGAATCTTGTCATTAACTCCGAATTAAAAAGAACAATTTCCTTTCCAATTGTTTTTTCTTCATTCAGGGTAGGAATACAAAGGGAAATTTTAAGATTCTGTTTCTCCTTCTCTTCCACAAGTTTTCCCAGATCCTCAAAAGCAGAGTGATGAAATGTATTTTCCCGGATCCAATTATCAATATTCATCACAGTATCCTTTGTCAATTGCAATCAGCAGGCTTATTAATTGGGCAATTCCCTTATACATGGGATCTATCTTTACTGATTCTGCTAATTTTTCAATAGTTTCAAAACTTGAAATGCCTATTGCTAAAGCAGGAATCTCTGCATCAATAAATGCGGATAGTTCCGACATACTTGGAGTAATTCTTGGTTTTATATCTATGGCTTCCATAATCCTGCGGGCATTTGTTACCAGAGGATGGGAAAAATCAATTCCTCCGGGTTTACGTCGTGCAAGTTCTTTGACAACTACTCTGGAGGCTGTTTTTGATGCAATTTCAATAGCTATATTGTTGATCTGCTGTAATAACTGTTCTACCATCTCTTCAGATTCACTCTGGATCTCGAATTTCAGTTCGGCTTCTGTTGAAACCTTGCTGAACCCCCGTCCGCTTGAAATAGAGTTGAAAACTATATTTGTAGACGGTCTGTTCGGAGTGGGTATTTCGAGAATACGGTTAATAAATTCATTTACAGTAACTATAGAACTGACAGCTCCGAACTGTGTCCAGTCATACCCTTCAGGAACCCAGTAATGGACTTCACATCTGGCCATCCCCACTGCAGAATTACTTAATCTTCCCAGTCTTACACCTTCTACAGATAATCCTGTTGAGATGTTTATATCAGTATTATCCAGGAAAAATCGTATTCCCTCCAGGTTCCCGGCTCCAAGACTTCTGGCCGATCCCATTAGTACAAGATTAGAGTTCAGTTCGATACCAAGTTTTTCCAGAATGTAAGGCAGGGAAGCAATCACAGCGAGACCCAGAGCGTTATCCGCTACCCCGGGGCCGGTAACTGAATTAGGCTGGATAGAAATGGTGTGGTCTGCTTTTTCGTCATACTCCGAATCCAGATGAGCAACAAGAAGTATGTTTCGTTCTCCCGTTTTACCGGGAAGAATTCCAAGTCCGTTTCCAATTTCATCTGTTGAACAGTTTATAAGATTGTACTGATTAAATCTGTTAACAAGAAAATTCATTCTTGGTTGTTCATAGAAAGTTGGAGAGGGGATTTCACCAAGCATAACAAGGTTTGTAAGAAGCACATCTCTAATCGCTTTCAGGTTCTCTTCCATTTTTGGAATGGAGTTAAGGATTTCAGACATTTTATCTTTCATATATCTATTCTAACTAAAAAAACAGGAAATCGCAACTATTATAAAATCAGACTGCAGGCTATTAGACTATAGTTTTAAAAACCTATTTTATAAGTTCAACAATCTGATTTACAGCATCATTAAGTTCTTCTTCCAGTATTTCTGCTCTATTTACTGCCCTCGAGGCTTTCTTTGTAAGAGCTTCTATAGCGAAAGCTGATTTTTTTGCTTCTGTTGTAAGGGTTTCGATAGTTTTTGAAGATTCTGCAACCTTTTCATTTAAATCTTCTATTGTTTTTGCGGAGTTATCAATCCTTGTATTAAGATCATCTACATCTGCAACCTGTTGTTCAAGAGTAGTTTTTTCAGATTCCAATTCGGTTTTACTGCTTTCTGCCGCCTCAAGATTGGAAGTAAGTGAATTTATTGTTTCTTCATGTGTAGTAAGTTCTGAATTCAGTTTATCAATAGTTTTTTTAGAGCTTTCTTCCAGGTTTTTTTTATCTCTATCTAAAGCCTGTTCTATTCCATTTATAGCTGCAGTAAGAGTTTCTTTATTCTCCGGCGCTACACCCATTGCAGCAGCCCTGTACTGTTTTATTGCCTCATTAAACTGCCCGCTGCCTATTGCCTGATTCCCAATTGTTAAATATTCCTTTGATCTTGCAGTCCTGTTGTTTGATTCAATAGAATCCAGACTTTCCACAGCTTTAGCAATCCGGGGAAGTGTGGCCAGTGCTTCATTGTAAAAACGTTTTGCATCGTACTGATTACCCTCATCTTCAGCAGCAGCACCATATTCTACACTTTGTCTGGCAGATAACAGTACTTCAGCTGCTCTGGTCATGGATGTAAAATCGGTGGTGGTTCTTACTCCTGCCTGCTGAATTTCTTTATCAATGGTATCGAGAAAAAAAAGTTCTACATTCTTTCTTTTACTGATAGACGGTAGTCTTATTACACTCGGATCATCCAGCAGGTTTCTAACATCTTCCATACCTATTTTTGCTTCGGGATAATTCCCGGTTTTAATAGATTCAATTATTGAATTATACGATCCTGTCAGTTGGTCCTGGATAAGCTGTTCATTTTTCTGCAGTTCACTTAGTTCTTTCAGCTTTTGAGTAGCTTCAGATGTCTCTCTGCTCAGGGCTTCTTTTTCTGCTTCAAACTGAGCTGTCAGTTCTTCTTCTCTCTTTTGTGTATCTGCCTCTATTGCAGCTTTGTCACGGTTTGCCTGTTCCAGAATATTTTGGGCAATCTGTTTCGACCTGGCAAGTTCCTCTTCTTTTTCTTTTATAGCAGTTTCTGACTCACTCTTAAAATCTGCTATTTCTTCTGCAAAATCATTTTCTCTTGCCCTCTGAAACTCCTCTAACTGTTTTTCAAGTTGTGCAGTAGAAATATCCTGACTCTGCAGTCTTGCTCTTTCTTCTACAAGAGACGCTTCCATTTCAGAACGTAATTCAAGTTCTTTATCTTTAATCTGACTATCCATATTCTCCCGAAGGGAAGCGCTTTCCTTGTCAAGTTTTGAGAGTTCATTCTGGATTTGTGAAATTTCTTCCTGCTTTTTATTCAGCTTTTCTTCAGCCTGGCGTTTTAACTCTTCTATTACACTTCCTTCTGTAGATTCGTAGGAGGACTCTTCCATTGCCATAGTTTGTTCCTGTTTCTGAAAATGTCTGTTTGTAAAGTAGAAACTGGTAATTATTGCAATTATACCCAAAATATTTATTATCAAAGGCAGGGTTCCGCCTTTTTTTAGAGGTGTTATTTTAAAAAGATCATCTGTTACTGTTAAACGATTTTGTTCGGTAATTTGATCTATTTCATGTAAAATTTCCTGCTTTTCTTTTTCTGAATGCCCTTCCAGGCCGGAAATTTGAACATCGTCAGGCTGATTCTGAATTATCTCACTCAATGAAAATCCCCATATTACTAGACTATTTCCTAATTATTGTCGGCTTTTGAAAATCCATTCTAAAGGAAGAATATTTTTATCATGCAGTGATGTTAAGGATGTTATTATTTCTTCCGATCTTCTTTAATAATGAATTTTAACTCTCAGGTCCAATTTTGGATTAAAAGGTGAAATCTTGAGTATTAAAACTAAAATAATTCTTGTTGTTCTTCCTTTACTGGTATCATCTATGGTAATAACAGCAACTATATCCTCATTTTCTGCAAGAAGCGGTATTACCCGAATCGCAATAAGCTTCATGTCATTTAAGTCAGAGGAGCTTCTGAATTATGCAGATAATCAGTGGAATTTGCTTGTTTCAAATGGATTGTCGGAAGAAGATATCTATGTGGATGCAGCAAAGAAAGCGATTCAGTCATATGCAGCATCTATAGTAAAGAGCAAAACAGAACTTATTTTCGCATTGGATGAAGATTCGAATGTTGTACTCACAACTTCAGAGTTTAAACTTGGTATAGAGGAGAAATCAGCTCTTTTTACATATCAGAAAGAGGGTGTTTCCGGTTGGCAGAGCATGAAGATTAACCAGAGAAACCGGGTAGGATATGGTTTTTTCTTTGAACCTTTTGGTTGGTATATCCTTGTAACTGAAGATGAAGAGGCTTTCTATAAAGAAAGCCGTGATATCCTGGAACGAACTGCCGTAGTACTTGCAGCTACTATTCTTGTTTCGATCATTTTACTTATCTATTTTTCAGGATTTCTGACAAGGCCTATGACTAAGATAGTACTTGCAATGAAAAAAATTATTGTAACCAGTGATATGTCGGGAAGAGTTCCTGTGGAGTATAAAGACGAAATAGGGGCTCTTGCACAGACATTTAATATTATGGCAGGTGAGCTTGATAAAGCCTACAAGCAGATAAAACAGTTTGCTTTTGAGAATGTTATAGCTAAAAGGAATGAACATAAAATTCGCAATATATTTGAAAAGTATGTTCCGAAAAATGTAATTACTTCTATTTTTAAGAATCCGGAGGGTATGCTGGTAGGTGAAATGCGGTTGATGGTAATTCTTTTCACAGATATAAGAGGTTTTACAACAATATCTGAAGAGTATCGTCCTGATGAGCTTGTAAGTAATTTAAACCGGTATTTTGAAATTATTGTAGATATTATCACCAGTCACAACAATGGGATAGTGGATAAGTACATAGGTGATGCGGCAATGGCTTTTTTCGGAGCTCCGGATGCACGATCTGATGATACTCTGCAGGCGGTTTATGCGGCTCTTGAAATACAGGAAGCTCTTTCAATTTTTAATGCAGAACTGATTGCTGAAGGAAGAAAGCCCTTTAAAACCGGTGTTGGTCTTAATCGTGGGTTGGTTACAATTGGGAATATGGGATCGGAAAAGAAGATGGATTATACTATAATTGGCGATCCTGTGAATTTGGCTTCCCGTCTTGAAGGTCAAACAAAAGAATATCATGAAGAAGTTATCTTTTCTGAATCTGTCAATTTAAAGATTATTGGCAAACTTCCCAGCAGGATGCTGGATATAATTCAGGTAAAAGGACAAACCAAAGGTGTAAAGATATTTACCTCAAAATTGAGTTTGACTCCGGTAGAAAAGAAGGGATGGGGATATCATGAGACTGCAATAAAACTCTACTATAAAAGAGATTTCCTGCGGGCTGCCAAATACTTTATGGGTGTAAAAAAATTAATGCCGAATGATTATATTTCGGGTGTTTACATAGATAGGTGCAAAAAGTATATTAAAAAAGCTCCACCATCTGACTGGAATGGAGTTGAGGTAAAAACGTCTAAATAACAGTTAACTGTAAGATGAGGTATGCCATGACGGAAAAGTACGATTTTACAACTTCGACTCTGGGAAAAGCAAATATTCAATCTCCCATAGAATTGTCAAATATCAGAGGTGATTCGATTGCGAATTATGTAAGTAATGATGAGGGTGTTCTAAATAAAATCAGAATTTTCAATGCATCAGATTCTGTAAGTGTTGAAGGAAATCAGCTGGAACTTGCAGGGCCGAGAGAAAAGATATTTTTTAGTCCTTCTCACGTACATGCTGCAATTATTACATGTGGCGGGCTGTGTCCCGGATTAAATAATGTAATAAGGGCACTTGTACGATGTTTGTGGTACAGCTACGACGTAAGACGTATTACCGGCATTCAGAATGGTTACAGAGGCTTTCTTCCAGATTCAAATTTTCCTACCATAGAGATGACACCTTCTTTGGTTGATGATATTCAGATGAAGGGTGGAACAATTCTCGGCTCTTCCAGAGGCGGGGGAGATCGGGTAGAAGAGATAGCGGATGCTCTGGAACGGATGAATATCAATATGCTTTTTACCATTGGGGGAGATGGAACTCAAAGGGGGGCCGTTGATATTTCAGAAGAACTGGAAAAAAGAAAATTAAAAATTTCAGTAGTTGGTATCCCAAAAACTATTGATAACGATCTCAATTTTATACAACGGTCTTTTGGTTTTGAAACTGCAGTGGCCAAGGCTGTTGAAGCGGTCAGAGGGGCTCATGTGGAAGCTCATGACGCAGTAAACGGTATAGGTCTTGTTAAAGTTATGGGGAGGGATTCCGGTTTTATAGCGGCTAATACTGCCCTGGCAATGAGTGATGTTAATTTCTGTTTAATTCCTGAAAATCCTTTTGATCTGGAAGGAGAGAATGGGTTTTTAAGCCATCTTAAAAGGCGAATTTTAAAGAGGAATCACGCAGTAATACTGGTTGCTGAAGGTGCCGGCCAGGAACTGTTTGAGAAAATAGAGGGAACAGATAAGTCCGGTAATAAAAAACTCTCCGATATAGGTTTGTTTTTGAAAGGTGAAATAAGTAAATATTTTAAAGCTGAAGGTATTGAAGTAAATATTAAATATATCGATCCAAGTTATATTATACGAAGTGCACCGGCTAATCCAAATGATTCAATCTACTGTTCAAGATTGGGTGCTCACGCTGTTCACGCAGCAATGGCGGGAAAGACAAAAATACTGATAGGGCTTGTTAATAATACTTTTGTACATTTACCAATAAAAATTGTAGTAACCTCTCGCAAATATGTAGATCAGGAAGGTAGCTTGTGGAGAGATGTTCTGGAAAATACCAGACAGCCTGTGAATATGAGTAATGGATAAAACATGTTGGGGTAGATCCTGTATCTGCCTTATTGGGTAATAATTTTAGAAAAAAGCTGAAAAAAGTGTAACTACCTGTAAGTACGGTTGTTAGTATCTATGTAAGAGCAGTAAAAAAGAGCAAAAACTTTTTCATTGACCTCCTTTTTAGATGTTCCCTCCGGGGTTTTGACCTCCTTTCCCCTGGAGGGTTTTTTATATTCCAAGCTTCCCGGCTATCGCTTTAAGTAAATTGTCACTGGATTCACCCGAGAGTATCTGGTTAGTCAGTTTTTTCCCCAGCTGAACCCCTTCCTGATCAAAAGAATTTACATTCCATAAAAAACCCTGAAACATTACTTTGTTTTCATAATGTGAAAGGATTGTCCCAAGTGCACCGGGAGTTAATTTCTTACCATATAGAAGAGACGAAGGACGTCCTCCGTCGAAATTTTTGTTAGGATTGGTGTTTTCGCTTCCTTTTGCAAATGCAATTATCTGAGCTGTAAGATTAGCATTCAGCTTGGTTTGATTTGTAGTACCATCTATTATTAGATCCACATCCTGCTGGGATTCTTCAAAGCCGATAAACTGCAGGGGAATAATATCTGTTCCCTGATGGAGAAGCTGGTAAAAAGAGTGCTGTCCGTTAGTCCCCGGCTCACCAAATATTACAGGTCCTGTATGGTAGTCAACGGGGTCTCCCCGGCGATTTACACTTTTGCCGTTGCTTTCCATATCGAGCTGCTGCAGGTGAGCTGGAAAACGTGCCATTCCCTGACTGTAGGGGAGAACCGCTGAAACCCTGTAATCAAGCACATTTCTCATATAGCAGCCTATTAAAGCATCCATCATTGCTGCATTTTCTTTAATATCTTCTTTAAGGGCATTTTTATCAGATTCAGCAGCTCCCTCCAAAAATTCCTTGAACACCTCTTTACCAAAGGCCAGTGTTAGAACTGCACCGCCAACAGCACTTGTGGAAGAATAACGTCCTCCAATAAAATCATCTATATAGAAACTGTCGAGAAAATCATCCGAACTGGCCAGGGGGCTTGTGGCGCTTGTAACAGCTATCATATGCTTTGACGGATCTAAATCCGGGTTCTTTTTTTTCATCCATTTTACAGCCAGGTCACGGTTTGCAAGGGTCTCCTGGGTTGTTCCGCTTTTTGAAACCAGAATAAACAGAGTAGATTTAAGGTTTGCTTTCCCCAAAACAGAAGCCGCATCATCGGGATCAACATTGGAAATAAAATTTGCTTCCATCATTGCTTTTTCACCGGCAATCTCTTTCATGGCAATATATATAGCTCTGGGTCCAAGATCTGAGCCGCCTATACCTATCTGAATAACTGTATCGAATTTTTTGCCTGTAGATCCCTTAATCTGCCCGGAATGTATCCTGCCGGCAAAAATATTTATCCGCTCCTGCTGTTTCACATAAAATTCTCTTATGTTCTGGCCTTCAAATATTACAGGAGCAGGAGGAACCATTCGGGTAAGATGATGAAGAACTTTTCTTCCTTCACCGGTATTCATTGTTTCGCCGCTTAGAATAAGCCTGTATTTTTCAACAAGGGCCTGCTCCTTTCCTAAATTGCCGAGAATTTCCAATACATTATCGTTTACAGGGAGGGCTGCATAATTAAATTTAATATTTTTTCCTGTTTCTATCTCATATCTATCTACTCTTTTTTCATTCAATTCAGTTTTAATATCAACAGGTGTAGTGTTTTTTAGATCTTTAAAGCTCTGTGTCTGATCAAGATTTTTATATTCCATAATTATCCTGCCTTTTAGTTTTTTTGACCCTTAAAAGTTAGATAGGAAATGATATTTATGCAAGGGCAAATGGGGGTAAATTGATTTTATTCCAAATATTGAATATTTATGTTTTTATGGGCGTCCCCCTGTGCATATACGCAAAATCTTGCGTATATGCACAGGGTCAGGCCATTCCGGGGTTTCGTCCGGGGAACCCGGACCGCTACGCGCCCTGCATGTCCTTAACGCTTTGAACAGGAATTGTCATAGTTTATTAGTTTTGTATATTCATATAATGGGGTTTAGGATAAAAAATTCTTGCGCAGTAGATTGTGTGGTATATATAATAGGGTAAGGAATTAAAAAAGAGGGATTGTATGAAAGTAAGTTCCACAAAAGCGGAAAGGCTGCTGCAGATTGAGGGTATAGTGGCAGATCATCCAGGGATACATCGCTCAGAGCTTGCCAGGCGTTTGGGTGTACATAAATCAACTATTGGCAGAGATATTGATGATTTATCGGTACTTTATCCCCTGGTTGAGGACGAAAACGGCGGGCTGCTGTTTCCTGAAGGCTACTCATTGGATTCTATAACCTTTTCATCTTACGAGGCAGTTTATGTCTATCTTGCCTGCAAATTAATTACCGATACTCTGGACAGGCACAGCCCGTACGCGGCTTCGGCTATCCGAAAACTGGGAGCTGCAATAGAGAAGGTATCTCCTTCGTTGAGTGATGTCATGACAACCGATGCGGATAAGCTGGATGGAAGCCGGCAGATTATTGATGAAACATTTATCTCAGTTATTGAAGGATTAACTGAAAACTGGATTAAACATACAAATGTAAGGCTGGAATACAATTCTCCAAACCATAAAGAGCTCAGAATATATGAAGTAGGAATAATCAGGATTTTACCAAATCGTCCTGGAGGTACCTTTGTTGTTCTAACCTTTCAGGAAAAGGAAAAGAAGCTCCGTCTGTTTCGAATAGACAGGATAAAAAGTGTTACTTCTCTCGAACATAAATTTGAGGTTCCTGATAATCCTGAAGTGGAAAGAAAATTAAGCGAAGCCTGGAGTATTTGCGGCAGAGGTTTATTGGGGAAATTAGAGAGATGGGGGAAAAGTATGGAATTTAATAAATGTGTTGCAGTAGGTGCAACTGGGGTAGGGGCAATGAAGATTGTGGAAAAATGGAATTAAGAAATTATGGAAATGTATTAC
>JAUVLL010000310.1 GCA_030600745.1 Spirochaetaceae bacterium
GGTATACCATGAATTCTTTAATAATTTCGGGAGCAGCAACAATTATCGCGTTATTTATTTTTGCGTTAGCATCCTATGTATTTGCAAAATATGAATTTCGGGGGAAAACTATATTCTATTCATTGTTTATAATAACTCTTCTTGTTCCGCCTTTTTCAAAGGCTCAGCCGATATTTTCCTTAATTCTTAATCTTAATTTATATGATACAAGAATGGCATTAATTTTTGTTTATCTATCCAATGGTATGGCAATGTCTATTTTCATTTTAAAAGCTGCATTCAGTACTGTTCCCAGGTCCATGGATGAAGCGGCAATTATCGATGGTGCAAGTTTCTGGCAGATATTCTGGAAAGTCAATCTTCCACTGGCCACTTCAGGTATGGCAACTGCCGGGGTTTTAATGTTTCTTGGTAACTGGAATGAATACTTTTATGCAATGCTGCTGACCGTAAGTCCAAGAATCCGTACTCTGCCCCTGGCATTGGGATTCTTTTCTGAAACGTTTTCATATAATTATACCGAAATGTTTGCCGCTTTAACCGTTGTTATTTTACCCGGGATAATTATCTATACCTGTTTTCAGGAAAAAGTACAGCAAAGTATTGCTTCCAGCGGTACTAAAGGATAAGGATCGGTTTAGAGGAGTACAACTATGAGTATTACATACAACATTGGCAAAGACAAATATCTTAACTGGATTGTAGCGGAGACTGACTTTGTTTCCGAAAACTCTGGTAAATTTGAAACTATATTTTCCCTTGGAAATGGTTACATGGGCCTTAGGGCAGCAACTGAAGAGGGTTCTCCAGGTGAAGTGAGGGGCTGTTATGTTGCAGGATTGTTTGATAAATTCCCCGGGGAGGTTACTGAACTGCCCAATATTCCGGATTGGACAAAGATCGGGATAAAACTTGACGGGGAAGTATTCAGTCTTTGTACAGGGAAAATTATGTCTTACAGCCGGCAGTTGAATATGAGGGATGGTGAGCTTGTAAGGAATATCGAATGGATGAGCCCTGCCGGGAAAAAGACAAAACTGGTATTCAAACGATTTGTATCTATGTGCGATCTGAATGTTGCAGCTATAAAAATCGAGATTCGTCCTGTTAATTATTCCGGTTCCATTGAAATACTTTCAGGAATTGACGGCCAGGTTTCCAACAGCGGGGTCCAGCATTTTAAAGAGGGACAGTTTCGAATGTTTAAGGATGGGACTGTATCAGTCACATCCAGGACCCAGGAATCGAACATCGGGCTTACTGTTGCTGTAAAACATCTCTTTTCTATAGATGGTAAAGAGACAACGGAAGCGGAACAGGTCAGAACCGGAAGGCGGCAGATTTTTCTATCATCCGGGCATAAAATTGTGGAGGGTCAAACCTTCTGTATGGAGAAACTGGTTTCAGTTTATTCAACACGTGATACTGAATTCAAGGAGCCCCAATTTGGAAAAGCAGAGGAAAGATTAGATAAAGAACTGGAAAAGAATGCAATAGAGAAGCTTAGAGATGCTGTTAACCTTGGATATGATGGGCTTTTTAATAATCACTTAGCTGAATGGAATAGAATCTGGGAAAAAGCTGATATATCTATTGATGGTCCCGATTTTGATCAGCTTGGGATTCGTTTTTCTATCTTCCATATCCACCAGATGACTCCGGCCCATGATGAACGAATAGGTATTGCCGCAAAGGGGCTTTCAGGAGAGGGGTATAAGGGACATGCCTTCTGGGACACTGAAATATTTCTTCTACCTGTTCATATTTTTACATCACCGGAAACCGCAAAAAAGCTTCTTCTTTACCGTTATCATTTACTTGAGGGAGCAAGAAAAAAGGCAAAAGAAAACGGTTATAAAGGTGCGATGTATCCCTGGGAATCGGCGGATACCGGAGATGAGGTTACACCGAAATGGGGGGCGGTCGATATAAAAACAGGAGAACCAATAAGAATATGGGGTGGAGAGATCGAGCAGCATGTTACATGCGATGTGGTATACAGTATCTGGCAATATTTTGAGGTAACAAAGGATTACGATTTTATGTTCAAGTATGGGTTGGAGATAATGCTGGATACCTCACGCTTCTGGGCCAGCAGGCTGGAATATAATAAATCGAAAGACCGCTATGAGATTAACGACGTAATGGGACCTGATGAGTATAGTGAACATGTAAATAATAATGCGTTTACAAATTACATGGTCAGGTGGCAGATGGAGAAAGCTCTCCAATTTTCCGGGTGGATAATGGAGAATGAAGCGGAAGTGTGGACAAAAGTCAGCACCAAATTGAACTTTTCCATGGATGAACTCGATGACTGGAAAGAAAAGGCAGGAAAAATCTATTTTGCCATAGATGAGGATACTGGTTTTATTCATCAGTATGAAGGTTTTACAGATAAAAAGATGATTGATCTTTCCAAATACAGGGGAAAGGTTGGTGCTATTCTGGAAGATTACAGCTGGGAAGATGTAGTTCATAGTCAGGTTCTTAAGCAGGCGGATGTGGTAATGCTCCTCTATCTTGCAGGTGATGATTTTTCTTTAGAAACTAAAAAAGCAAACTGGGACTACTATGAACCAATTACCCTTCACGATTCCTCATTGAGTGCCGGCATGCATGCAATAGTGGCAGCCGATATGGATGATGTGGAAAAGGGCTATGAGTATTTTCAGGAATCTATACGGATTGATCTTGGTAAAAACATGCAGAGCTGTGAGACGGGACTTCATGCGGCATCCCATGGGGGTAACTGGCAGGCAGTTGTAAACGGCTTCGGCGGAGTCCGCATTACAGGTGACGGAACCTTAAGGATCAATCCACGTCTTCCGGAAGAGTGGAACAGTTTAAAATACAGTCTTACCTGGCATGGAGTAAGATGTTTTGTTGAAGTTAACAAAAATAAATTGCTTATTAAACCTTTATTCGCCATAGAGAAGCCTTTTCATGTGGAAGTGTACGGGGAAAAGTATCTTCTGGAAACTTCTGGAGGGGTAGAAATAGCTTATCGGCAGACTAGATAAATCTAAGTATATAATGATGGGGAAGCTATTGAATATTAAGGTCTTTGAAACAGCAAAAGAAACACAAAAAAGATTAACACCATGTTTTTTAAAAATGTCAAAAAGTTATAGTGCTGTAAAAAAATCTGAAGTACATATTGTAAGAAGCAAAACTTATCAGAACATAATCGGTTTTGGCGGAGCCTTTACAGAATCAGCAGCACATGTCTATGCCGGATTGGATGAGCCGAAGAAACAGGACGTTATAGAGGCGTATTTTGATAAAAAAAAAGGAAATGCCTACAACCTCGGCAGGCTGGCAATTCATAGTTGTGATTTTTCATCAGGTAATTATTGCTATGTTGATGAAAATGACACCAGTTTAGCTTCATTTTCTGTTAGGCATGATGAAAAAGAGATATTTCCGTTTGTTCTCGATGCCCAAAGAACAGCGGGTAAGCTTAAATATATTGCTTCACCCTGGAGTCCTCCGGCATGGATGAAAACCAATGATAATATGTGTTTAGGCGGATCATTAAAAAAAGAGTTTTATGCTCTGTGGGCAGAATATTTCGTAAAGTTTATTAAAGCCTACAGAAGGAAAGGTATTCCTGTGTGGGGTGTTACGGTGCAGAATGAAGCAGGAACAACACAACTCTGGGAATCCTGTGTTTATACTGCAGAAGAAGAACGCGACTTTGTTAAGAAACATCTTGGGCCGGTATTAAAGAAAGCCGGATTAGGTGATGTAAATATCATAGTTCATGATCATAATAGAGATCATGTTCTGGACCGCTGCCGAACAATCTATGATGATCCGGAAGCTGC
>JAUVLL010000036.1 GCA_030600745.1 Spirochaetaceae bacterium
AGACCTGAAGAAAAAATCCAAATTTATGATGGTAATTCGTATCACCTCAGTCTCAGTACAGAGAGGGTTGTTATTAAAGGTTCTGACTATAGGCTTTTTTATCCTGGAGGTACAGAGGGATTTAATGCTTCCCTTGATGCAGGTTTTTTTGTTTCTAACTATAATATGGATATTCTAGAAGAGATTTCCAGGAATCCAGGTCTTGAAATAGTGGATACATTTTTTAATAATTTAGAAGTGGTATGGGTATTGATTAGAAAGAGTCATGAAAATTTAAGTTTGATATATCGAAATACTGATACAATACACAGAGCAGTATTTCTTAAATCAATCTGTAATTTAAGTGAAACATATACCGCATTGGTAGAAATGAGTATTCGAATTATTGATTCTTTTGAGGAAGGTTACCAGCCGGGCACATTAAGACAGTGGGTTGACTCCAAAATGGATTCTGTAGATATCCAGTTAAGTAAGCTTAAACTTGTTGCCAGGCAGATGAGAGGGGGCATTTAGTTAGTGAAAGGAGTTTTATTTACCGGAGGATCTTCTCCTCCATATCAATATGTCAAAAAGGAGATAGAAGAAGCAGATATTATTGTTGCAGCAGATTCCGGATTTGACACAGCTGTTAAAATGGGTATTAATCCTGATATTATAATTGGTGATATGGACTCAATTGATGGGATGGATATGCTTATCGGATATCCCTCTGATAGCGTTTTACGCTTCCCTGAAGACAAGGATAGTACAGATACAGAACTGGGAATAAGCTACCTGCAGAAAAATATGTTTAATAATATTGTAATTATTGGAGGAGGCGGCGGCAGGATGGATCATTTTTTAGGGATATTTTTTTTATTTGATCGGGACTTTTCACCTGATATCTGGTATACTCATAGTACAAGATTTCAGAAAATTACTGGTAGTATGCAAATACCGTCTATGGCAGGCAGGACTGTGTCTTTTTTCCCTTTGGGAAATGATAGGTGCAAAATGAAAAGTAGAGGTTTGAAATGGTCTCTGAATAATATGGAATGGGGCAGGGGTGATATGGGAATTAGTAATATTGCTGTTGAAGATCCTTTCTTTATTGAAATGCTTGAAGGACGGTTGATTATGATAACACAGCTGGAGGAACATAAGTATTGAAGACAGACACAGCTTTCCTTGAATTATCAAGAGATCTGTCAGATGGAGACAGAGCTGACTTATTAAATAAAATCAATCAGAATCTAAATATTAACGAAGGCAGTGATGATGGTATTTATGAAAAAGAGATGGATAATGAAGAAAAAACTACTATATTGAATGAAGAAATAAACAAACTCCCTCTTTTAATAAGATTATTTTTATGGTTTAGATCAAAACTAACTGGAAAAAGTGAAAAAGAATTGTATATGGCAGGTAGAATTTCCAGGTTAAAACGAAAAATAAGGCATCAGTCTTCAAATTTAACCGGATTTGAAACCCGGAATCTGACACCGCATTTTGCAGAACAAGTATTTGTTTTATACAACTATTCAATGCCATTAAGAACTCTTTTTAAGAAGCTTTGGATGGATACAGATGTTTCACAGGCCTTTTTCCTTGGTATAATAGAAGGCAGGCTGCAAAATACAATACAGGAACCATTTGATATTATGGCTCTTGATGAACTTGTTAATATATATGGTATTGATGGGAAAAAGGGTGATATTAGCAGGCAACTTATAAATAAACTTGATGAATATATCTCAAAGATTGATAAAAAAGTTTTTATTGATCTCGAGGTTGAAATGAGACCATTCTATTACCTGAAAGATCTTATACTTTTTCCATATATTCAATTTTTTCAACAATTTGGATACACTCCAATTGACAGTGCAACAAATGAAACAACGAATTTTAAAAATGCATCTGCTATTCTCTGTCTTGGAGATCTTGAAAAATTATACTGTGCTCTATATTCAGTTTTAAAACTGGATAAAAGAATTAATCTAAATAAAAAATTGATTAAACAATTGAATATGTTAGTTGAATTTGAATATCTGAACGAGGGTGAAGAAACAATAAATTCAGGAATAGCTGACTCTTTATCTGATATTATAGATATATCCCATAAATTTTCTGCAAAAGTTCCCCTTGATGATCTTATTCGTTACTTTAAGAAAAATCCTTACCTTAAAATTATGTTTTATCTGCCTAAAATTGATCTGAAGGAATTCTACCGAAATACTTTACGTATAAAGTTAATGGATAAGATTGATCAGCTTTTCCCGGAAATTCAGAAACGATATATAGCTTTAGAGACAAAAAGGCTGTTCAAAGATCAAAGATTTTCCGGCTTCCAGCACTATAGGGAATACTCATCTATCGATTATGAAAAATTGGGAGTTTCACCTTTTTCACAAATTAAGGCTCTGGAATTAGTCTATAATTATATTGCTTGCTTTTTTAGAGGTTATATTCAGGAAACAGTACGATTGCTGGAAAAGGGAATACTTTCCCAGAATAGACTTATTAGAGATAGTATGCTTCAATATTCAGCTGTTATTGAGGATACCCTTGATAGTATAAAGATTTTTGATGAATCTCTTGCGCCGGATTCAGAAGATGGCAAATTATTTAATAAATATAGATTTTCTATGGCAAAAGATCCTATTCAGGAAAAAATGTACAGAAAAATTGTTGTTCAAAAAGACAGAGAAGCAAAATCTCTTGCAGAAACAAGTATTGAATCAATTTCCGGAATAAAAAGAGTTTTTTCAGAGATAATTAATAGCAAAAATATGGTTATTGTTGAACAACTTGATCAGCATTATTTTATAAATAATAAACCAACAATACTAAAGGATGTACTAAAAGAACAAATAAGTCATATACATCAGGCTGAACATCTGTATCATCATATTATTATAAGCTGATAATAAATGAACACCTACTGATTTTGAGTATCAGTAGTAACAGGTGTTTCCAGATTTAATTTGGGTATAATACTGTCACAATTAATCTTAATAACAGAAAAGAAATCAATCAATGATGGATATTCATTTAAGAGTTCTCCGTATTTTTTAAGAGTTTCAAAGTTTGCTGTATCTCTTACCTCCTGTTCAGCAATCTTTATTCTTGTTTCTGTAATTATTTTGTTTTCTAATTCCAATGATGAAATGTAGAGTTCTTTTGCTTTCTCATATAAAACCATATCAGGAACAGATATATTCACCGGTATAAACTCTTTAAAATCCAGGCTGGGAAAGTTGCTGAAAAGGGAAGCTGATAATTCATCTGAACTTTCACTGCCTGTATCGAAAAAGTTGATTGAATGATTGGATTCTTTTACTTTGTTTTTGTAGTATTCAACAATAAACAATTGGATATCAGCATTTATTGTTTTATATTGGGATTTCATCTGATCCGGTTCCAGTCTGAATTCTGCAACCATTGATGGAAAAGAGTCCGGTTTAATGACGTATGTAAGAAAATACTTAAAATGAAATGAAAAACTGGGAGTTCCCGGCATATATTCAGAATATATATCACCAAGAGGGAGCTCTGATTGTTGATCAATTTCTAATTGCTGTGCCGAAAGTTTAAATTTAAGCAGCTTGAAATTTGATGGAAGAAGCTTCCGGTAATCCCATGAAAACTTTCCAGGTTCATATATTTTATCCAGATATCCATTGGATTTAGTAAAAGCTATCCCATAGGTATTCTCAGGTAATTTTATTTGTATCCATCCAAAATAAAAAACTGCGCCTGAAATAGATATCAAAACTAATAGTAATAGTATATGCTTTATTTTCACTATAAATCCCTGCCTATTTTGTTATTTCCCCTGCTTTTTTTAAAAAGGCTGTAATTTGCATAAGCTTTGTTACCGTAAAGTCCGGTTTTACCCCGGATATACCGGGATTAGACTTCCTGAGTCTCAAAGATCTTGCATCTCCAGCGAATAAAGCAGTTTTCATTCCTGCTGCCTTCGCTGAGTATATATCATTAAGCATGTCATTTCCAACATAAAGTGTATCAGATGGATTAATATTATACTTTATTTTTAATTCTGAAATTACTGAGTTGAACATTGATAATGAGGGTTTTGCTTCTTTTTTCCTGTATGAAAATTGAATTAATCCGGAGTCAAATCCCAGTTCCTCCAGGGATAATCCGGTTAAAGCAGGAAAAAGGAGGGGAGTGTAAAACTGGGCATTTGAAATAATACCGTAAACAATGTTTTCCTTTCTAAGAATATCCAATAATTCTACAAGGCCCGGCATTGGCCATACAGGGTTGTTTGAACATTCAAAATAAACTGCAGCTAATTCAGAGATATCATCTGTTGTCTCTAGTTCTATCATTCCATCATTTTTAAGCTTAGAAATTACTTTTTTCCATATCTCAGTTATTAAAACTTCAGGGAATTCTATACCTTCTCTTTTTGAAGCACTATGTGACAATTCTATTTCATCGTAGAAGTATTCCAATCCTCTTTTACCTGAATCATGATTAATAATTTTTATTCCGGATTTGTTAAGAGAATCCATAAATATTTCTGATTTTGAAGAACTCTTTACGGTTCCTATATCTCCTGAGGCTGATATTAAGAGGGTTCCATAGATATCAAAGATGATACTTTTTATAGTAGTTGGATTTACAAGCTTTACTCTTTCTTCTGTAGGAAGAGGTTTCAGTTTTAAAGATTTATGTTTTATTATTTCAATTAATTTATTTTCCGGAATCAGCATATCTCATAATAAAGTATATAAATAGAGATGACAATAATGTTATTGACTTATAGATTTGTTTTATGGAGAATAACAGAGTGTTCCGGATATCAGCAATAATCAGAAAAATTTCAATTTTACTTTTTCTCCTGACAGTTCTTGTGTTTCTGACCTTTGTAATTGGGAATTTTCAGGAGTTTCTGGACTCGACTCAACTGGTTTTATTGAATATTTTTGAGATACTTGCAGGAATATTTATATTATTGGGTATGTATCATATAATTATCACTGTTATGCTGATGATCAGATACAAATCACATTATTTTATAAGGCTTGGAATTACTTTGGCAGGTGAGATTATTGTGATTTTTCTTTTTTTATTGGCAAATATAATCACTACGATCACAAAAACAGTAATTTAGGATTACAGGGAGTATGTTATGGCTGTAAGAGCTGTCAGGGGTGCAATTCAGGTAAGGGAAAATATTGACTATATTATAGCTGAATGCGTAAGACGGTTGATTAGTGAAATAATAGAAAAAAATAAAATAGATATTAAAAATATTATTAGTATTATCTTTTCCCAGACAGATGATCTTACAGAGAAAAATCCGGCTGCAGCTCTGCGTAATGACGGATTTGCAAATACTCCGTTATTCTGTACAAGGGAACCCGATGTAAATGAATCTATGAAGCGGGTTATAAGGGTTTTGATAACTTTGGAAACTGATAGAATTTTAATACCGGTATATTTGGAAGGTGCAAAAAATCTTAGACCGGATATAACAAGTTAATGAGACATGAGGACGTACGTTTTAAAACGTTCCTGGAAGTGAGTAGAATCAGAAGGTCCTGCAGAATAATTGAATCAATTTTTGATGATCTAGGCTCCTTCATAATCCCGGGGAAAAGTACAAATGAGATTGCAGATTTTTGTAAAATTTCTATGGATAAGAAATTCGCCAGGTCATCTATTCTTGGATATAAGGGGTATCCTTCCACTATTTGTACATCTGTAAACAGTGTTGCAGTACATGGTTTGCCAGGTGAATACATATTGGCAGAAGGGGATATTATAACGGTAGATATTATCTTAAATACTGATGGCTGGCATGGTGATGGGGCGTATACATATATTGTTGGCAAGGGCAATGCTGATATTTTAAGATTGTACAGGGCTGCAAAGGAAGCAACCAATGCCGGTATCAAGGCAGCAAGAGCCGGGAACAGACTGGGTGATATTGGCTTTGCAGTTTCCAATACAGCTGCAAGATGGGGATGCCGGGTATTTGAATCTCTTGCAGGTCATGGCATAGGTTTGGATGTTCATGAGGATCCTGTAGTCCTGCCTATAGGAGAACCCCATGTTGGTTTGCCGGTTGTTCCCGGTATGGTTTTTACTATAGAACCGGTATTAACCCTTGGTTCGGGAAAAATAAGAACAATGGATGATGGATGGTCAATTGTAACTGAGGATGGACGACAGACCGCACAATTCGAACATACAATAGCAATTTTTGGTAATCGAACAGAAGTACTTACAAAACCTGAATTAAGCTTCGGGTTTGAAAAGAATAATCCTTCCCCCTTCTCTTGACATATTTTTAGAAAACTATTATGTTCATTCAGTCGGAAATCGCCGCCTTAGCTCAGCTGGCCAGAGCACGTGACTTGTAATCTCGGGGTCGTCAGTTCGAATCTGACAGGCGGCTTGACTTCAGCATTTCCTTCGTGGTAATGTTCATTGCAAATTGGGGAGGTTCCCGAGTGGTCAAAGGGGGCAGACTGTAAATCTGTTGGCTACGCCTTCGAAGGTTCAAATCCTTCTCTCCCCATAGGGCCTTTCCTCTTATTGGAAAGGCCCTATTTTTGCCCATCCTATGAGAGAAGCAGTAAAATGGAGGCTTAAAGCTTGAGTGATCTATTTTATGAAAATGGATTACATTTTGAATGTACTCAATGTTCAAAGTGTTGTCGCCATGAAACTGGTTATGTTTTTTTATCTTACAATGATCTTGATAGATTACTGGATTTTTTTTCTATTTCAAAAGACATATTTGTTGAAAAGTATTGTAGAATAGTTGATATGGGAGGGCATAAACGTCTAAGCCTGATTGAAAAAACAAATTACGATTGTATTTTCTGGAGTAATGGTGTTTGTGAGATATACAAAGCCAGACCCCTGCAGTGTCGTAGTTACCCTTTTTGGAAACCTTTTCTTGCTGATAGAGAATCCTGGAATGCTGAAGCTGAGTCCTGTCCCGGAATGAATCATGGTAGTATAAGGGATAAGGCCGAGATTAAAGAATGGTTAAGACAGAGGGACCTTGAAGAGTATATCTCACTTTAGTACTATTAAGGGGAGAGGCCTATATGAAAATTAGATTCTGGGGTGTCAGAGGTTCCATCCCAACTCCTTTATCATCGAGCCAAATTCAAAGAAAAGTTTCAGCTGTTGTTCAGAGAATCCAGGCATCTGATCTCCAGACACCGGAAACAAGAGAGAATTTTCTCTCATCATTACCGGATAATATTTTTGGAACAGTTGGTGGTAATACTACATGTTTAGAGGTCAGGCTTGATGATGATAATTTGATTATTTTTGATGCAGGATCAGGTATAAGCAGGTTGGGTAATCATCTTTTACATGAAAATGATTATATACGTAATTATTATATATTCTTTACTCATTTTCACTGGGACCATATTCAGGGGCTTCCATTTTTTTCTCCACAGGTTTTCAATCCAAAGTGCAATCTTCATTTATATAGTCCCGTACCTGAGTTCAGGGAGATTTTAAGCGGACAAATGAGAAATCCTTATTTTCCAATAACAATTGATATGTTCAGTAAAAGTGTAAGCTATAATGTTCTAAAAAAGCATAGTATTAAAATAGGGAATGCAGAGATAAGCTGGCGTCGTATGAAACATCCCGGCGGTTCATATTCATATAAAATTGAAGAAAATGGAAAAACAATGATATTTTCAACTGATACGGAGCTTCAGAATACTGATTTTGAAAAAAACAGTAAAAATATAAAATATTATCAAAATAGTGATTTGATTGTTCTTGATAGTCAATACACATTGGATGAGGCTATAGAAAAGTATGACTGGGGACATTCATCTTATAGTTTAGCTGTAGATTTTGCAGCTGCATGGAATATAAATAAGCTGGTGTTGTTCCATCATGAACCTCTGTATGATGATAATAAAATGGCATCTATTTATAAATCAGCAAACTGGTATAAAAAATACCAGCAAAATTCGGATATTCAAGTAATTCTTGCCCGGGAAGATCTGGAGATAATTATCTAATGAAGATTGAAGGGAATGAATTAATTGGCATATATTTACTGCTTGTCAGTAATGAAGAAAAACTTGATGCAAATCAAAAGTTAGTGAGATATAATATTGAAAAAGAGATATTTAAATATTTATCAATTGAGGAAATGGAATCTATAGGAGAGTTGTATGCAAAAAAAGTTGATGTTCTTGGTAAAAAGCTGTAAATTCAAGTTTATGAAAAATAAAACTATTATTAGATCAATTTTACTTACCTTATATTTATTTCTTGGATTAACACTCTGGGCTCAGGATGGGAGTCTGATTAAAGATTTCTACTCCCCTTATTTTACAGGAGGTACATCCAGCGTTACTAATTTGATGACTCCTCAATCAGATGCAATTAATC
Source organism: Spirochaetaceae bacterium (assembly GCA_030600745.1). GTDB lineage: Bacteria > Spirochaetota > Spirochaetia > B11-G9 > B11-G9 > JAJRQE01. The sequence goes on from JAUVLL010000036.1 coordinate 8,395, forward strand.
CGGCATCTGCAGCCCTTACTCAACGTATTACTTTAGATTTGAGTTATATAGGGATTTTTGGGCAGGAAGATGGTATTGATGGTCATAGAGGACATGGTTTAAACATAGGGAATACAATTCCAACAAAAGCCGGTGTTTTAAGCTGGTCCGGACATTTCCTTGATTCTCCATTTACATCAGTTGATTCTGATTGTGTTTTTTCATTAAACGGATCCTTCTCAAAAGATCTATATCCTGATTTACTCCTTGGTGCAGGTGTGAAATTTGCCGGATCATTCGAACCGGGCATGTCAGCTATGATAGATCTGGGTGTAATTTCTCTTATGGGTGATCTTGGTCCGTTAAGTGACTTTAAATGGGGGTTGGTTTTTCAGGATTTTGGATATTCCGGAATAACTAAAGCTTATCCTGATCCTTTTACTGTCACAGGTGGTATAAGTGCCAATCTTATTGATACCGGGAAATTTAAAATAAATGCCAATGCCGATCTTGGACTTGTTGGTATTACAGAATTTAAATCTGTGTTATTGACATTAGGCAGTAATTTTAGTTTTAAAGATGTGGTATCACTTAATCTGGGAACAAGGATTGATCTTAATTCTTTGTTAAATGGAAATCCTTATGGTCTTATACCCTCTATTGGTATTAATTATTCATTTAAAACAAATATTAAAGAGGAAAGCAGCTTCCTTGGACTTTCTGACAGGGGATGGAATAGAAGTGAAATAAATATTCAATCCGGTTTTGCACCCATATCAAAAGATCTATGGGCAGCAGGTTTGGGAGTTAATATACCTTTAGGTGTAATCGATAAATCTGCACCGGTTATAAAGTTGGATATCTCAGGATTTGAAACAGATGACGATCAGTTAGAAAATGATAATTCCAATGATAATGAAGAAAATTCTGAAACTCCTGTAAGTATTCTTCCATTAAAGAATGTTCCTGATAGAAAATTTACTGGAAAGAAAAGTTCAGTAAAGATACTATCCCCTGTATCAGCAGGAAGTGACAAAATAAGTAATAAAAATATGCGTTACATCAAACTTCTGGAGAATGGGCAGGAGAAATATAAAGGACGTTACGATAAGAGGTATACAGATTCCGGTGTCTCTGCCTATATGTCACCGAATAATGATGGTGTAAATGATGATCTTACATTTCCTATTACAATTACCGATTCAAGATATCTTAGTGGTTATGCATTTATAATTGAAGATGGAGATGGCAGGATAATCAGAGATATACGGAATAAAGAGAAGAGAATAGAAAATCAGGGGTTCAGCGGGTTCTTTGGCAGACTTTTTTCAGTTAAAAGTGGAATAGAAATCCCTGATGAGTTCAGGTGGGATGGATTTTCAAATGATGATGGTGTGGTTTCTGATGGAATCTACTATTTTTATGTGGAAGCCTGGGATGACAACGGTAATATTGGACGTTCTGACAGCTTTGCAATTGTGATAGATTCTACTCCACCGGAACTGATTCTTACAGAACCGGGTGAGGATGAAAAGATATTTTCTCCGAATGATGATGGAAATAAAGATACTGTTAGTATAGTCCAAAAAGGTTCTGATGAAGATTTGTGGAATGCTGCAATTGTTAATGCCTCGGGAGTCCCTGTAAAAACATTTAGTTGGGTTGATCAGATCCCGGCAGACATAGAATGGACTGGCAAAGATGATAATGGTATTATGGTAGCGGATGGTGTTTATGCCTATACTATTGAATCGACCGACAGAGCAGGAAATTCATTCAGCACCGGATTTAAAAATATTGTAAAAAATACAGAAGAAACTCCAATTACTCTTACTATAGATAAATCATATTTCAGTCCAAATGATGATATGATTTTAGATTCTTTGTTGTTTTCTATTGGTGTCCCAGTGACTAAAGGAATTGAAAGATGGAATCTAACGATACATGATGTTAATGGAAACAATATTCGAACATTTACCGGAGAAGGGACTATTCCCGGTGAGAAAAATTTTGACGGTAGGGATAATTCCGGTATACGCCTTGAGGAAGGGGTGTACAAAGGCCATCTTGAAGTTCTCTATAGGAATGGAAATAATCCGAATGCAGAATCTCCGAAATTTTATATAGATGTTACAGCACCCGTCGCAAGTTTGAAAAGCAGTAGTCAAATTTTTTCACCAAATGGGGATAATCTGAAAGATGAAATTACTTTTTATCAGGAAACTACTAACGAAAATATCTGGACAGGTGTGGTCAGGTCAGAAAAAGGTGATGTTATTAAAGAATATCAATGGCTGACAGCAGCAGATCCGGTTGTAGAATGGAATGGGACTCTTTCAGACGGAAGATTAGCCCCGGATGGGAATTATTCGTATCAGTTGATGTCTATCGACCGGGCTGGAAACGCCGGGCAGTCAAAAATTATTAAGTTTAATCTTAATACAGAAGAAACACCCGTGATTCTTACTACTGACCTGGAATATTTTTCTCCAAATGGAGATTCTGTAAAGGATAATATTAAAATTATTCCGGAACTAAAAGTAACAGAGGGAATTGATTCCTATTCTCTTGATATACTTGACAGTAATTCAAAGGTTATAAGGCATTTTTCCGGAAAAAATAATCTTCCCGAAAGATTCCTGTGGAATGGACTTAATTCAGATGGCAGAACTGCAGCAGATGGTGTCTATAGTAGTAATATTACTGTAATTTATGATAGTGGTAATACTTCACCAGCTTCATCACGCAAATTTATTATTGATACGATCTATCCCGAAATTTCTGCAGAAGCAGAATATCTTCTGTTTTCACCTGATTCCGACGGTATAAAGGATAATCTGGAAATAACACAAATATCCAGTTTTGAAGATATTTGGAAGGCTGAAATCGTTTCTGAAAATGATATTGTAATTAAGAGTTATCTGTGGAAGGGACAGGTTGAGAACCAGAAATGGGATGCTACAGATAACGAGGGTAACAGAGTACCTGACGGTAAATATAAGTATCTTGTTTATTCAGTTGACGCCGCAGGCAACAGATCATCGTCTGAGATCCGGAACATTACAATTGATACAGAACCAACTGCACTGTTTGTTACTGTAAGTAGTGAATATTTGTCTCCTACAGGTAATAATCTGTACGAGGATATTACTTTTTCAACTATCATTAATAATAAACGTGGATTGGAATCCTGGTCAGTGAAAATAATTCATGAGAGTGGGGATGTGGAAAAAATATTTCAGGGAAATGAAAGTATCCCGAAAAATATTACCTGGAACGGTGTAAATGAGTCAGGAAGGATTACAGAGGGGATGTATACTGCTCTGTTTTCCGCCTTTTATTCGAAGGGTAATGCTCCGGTCGTTCGTTCTTCTGAGTTTCTTCTTGATGTATCATCACCTGTAGGATCAATTAACTTATATCCTGTTCCTTTCTCACCTGATAATGATGGTCTTGAGGATGAGATATCAATAAATATCAATGTGGATGATAAAAGTGGTATAAAAAAATGGGATTTGCAGATATATGATCCTGAAAACAATCCCTTTATGATGTACAGTGGTGAAGGAAGTCCGTCTAAAAAAATAATTTGGGATGGTAATTCTTCATCAGGAGAACTGGTCTATGCAGCTATGGACTATCCAATAAGATTGACTCTTCTCGATAATCTTGGAAACACCAGCACTATAGTAGATAAAATACCGGTGGATGTTCTTGTTGTAAGAGAAGGAAATATTCTAAAAATAAAGATTGCAAATATAATTTTCAAGAAGAATAGTCAAGAATTACTTGCGGACAGTCCGGAAGTAATTGAGCAGAATAAATATATACTGAACAGAGTAAGCGAACTATTAAAGAAGTATAGTTCTTATAAAATAACTGTAGAAGGACATGCTGTAGTTACCAGGTGGAATGATCCTGCTGCTGCTAAAGTAGAAGAGGAAACAGAGCTCAAGCCACTATCTGAGCAGCGAGCACTTACTGTCCTTAATTATCTCGTTCGTCTTGGTGTACCTTCTTCGAGGATGGACTATAAGGGTATGGGTGGACAGCATCCTTTGGTACCTAATAGTGATCTTGAAAATAGATGGAAGAACAGACGTGTTGAATTTATTTTATGGAAAGACTAAAGAATGGGGGCATTTATTAGATTTACCTTTATTATTCTATCCGGACTGGTAATTCTATTTATATCAATTCTGGGGGCAGTAAATTATTTAAATGAACCTGGTGATAAGAATAATCAGGATGATATAATTTTAAAAATTGATAAGGGAGCTACTCTTAACAGTATCTCGGAAAACATTTCCGAATCCGGATTAATAAAATACCCATGGGCGATGATATTGTACAGTCGACTTATGGGAACAGAATCTGATTTTAAAGTAGGGGTTTACAGAATTAGCTATAAAATGAGTTTGGTAGAGATACACAATTATCTTATAGAAGGAAGACAACAGCTCTATAAAGTTATTATTCCTGAGGGGTGGACAAGCCGGCAGATAGCAGATTACCTTGAAAGTTTTGAGATTACTGATAGGGAAGGGTTTCTTGAAGCTGTAGGTTCTTCTGAACTTATTGGAGAATTAGGCCTCTCATATAAAAATCTTGAGGGTTTTTTGTATCCTGATACTTATATGTTTCAAAAAAACTTTTCTGCAGAAAAAATTGTAACAGTGATGGTTAAGAACTTTTTTTCGAAACTATTAAAAATTTATCCTGAATATAAAGATCTTAATGAAAGAGTACTTATAGATAAAGTTATTCTTGCATCAATTGTGGAGAAAGAATACAGAGATCCGGCCGAAGCACCATTGATGGCAGGTGTTTTTTACAATCGTCTTTCTAATTCCAGGCCGATTCCTTTAGGTTCATGTGCAACAATAGTCTATATAATTGCCGATATTCAGAATAAACCGCATCCGGATGTTATTACTTATCAGGATTTAAAAATTGTATCTCCTTATAATACTTATATAAATACAGGTCTTCCGCCAGGACCCATATCAAACCCGGGAGAAGTAGCTTTAAAAGCATCTTTCTATCCTGAAGATAGTAATTATCTTTATTTTTTATTGAAGAACCCTGAATCAGGGCAGCATCTGTTTACCAGAAATTTATCAGAGCATAATGCAGCTTATAATTTGTATATAAAGAAAAATTAGGATTACAGGCTGATGTCATTTGATCTTAAGAAAAAGGAAATTCTTGATAAAACAAGTATAGTAGAAGTGGTTTCTGAGTATGTAAGTTTAAAACAAAAAGGGAATATGTATTGGGGGCTCTGTCCCTTTCATAATGAAAAAACACCTTCATTTTCAGTCACAGAAGAGAAAAATATGTTTTATTGTTTCGGATGCCATAAAGGGGGGAATGTTTTTGATTTTCTAATTGAAATTGAAAATCTTTCGTTTTTCGATGCATTTAAACAATTAGCTGAAAAAGCAGGAGTTGAAATTGATACAAATAAGGAAAGTCCGGAAGACAAATATAAAATAGCACTTTTAGGCCTTTATAATAAAATTGCAGGAAGTTTTAACTATATTCTTTTAAACAAAGATTACGGGCAAAATGCAAGAGAATATTTAGATAAAAGAGGTATTACAGAGGTAACAATTAGAACTTTTAATTTAGGATATGCTCCTTCAGAAAGGTTCTGGCTGTATGATTTCCTTCTAGCCAGGAATTATTCAGAAGGATTTTTGTCTAAATCGGGAATATTTTCGAAAAAAAATAATAGAATATCTCTTTTCAGCAATCGTATTATGTTTCCAATCACTAATATCCAACAGGATACTATTGCCTTTAGCGGCAGGAAATTAAAAGAGAATGATTGGGGAGGGAAATATATTAATTCTCCTGAAACAAGTATATATAAAAAAGGGGAAACTATTTTTGGTATTCATACTGCAGTGAAAGAAATAAGAAGAAAGAAAGAATTTGTACTCGTTGAAGGTAATTTTGATGTTTTAGCATTTTATCAGTCAGATGTAAGAAATGTGGTTGCCCCTCTTGGTACAGCATTTACTGAGAAACAGGCTAAGTATTTAAAACGTTATGCTTCAAGGTGTTTAATGATTTTTGATTCGGATATGGCAGGTATTGAAGCTACTCTGAAGACAGCGGTAATACTTGAGAAATATGGGATTACAAATTATGTTATATCTTTGCCAAAAGGAAAAGATCCCTCTGAGATACTTGAAAAAGAAGGCCCGGAGGCGTTGAATAAATTGACAAAATATCCTATAAATACATTTGAGTACCTTGTAAAAAGGGCAATTGAGCGTTTTGATATTAAAAATTCTGAAGGGAAGGAATCAGTTTTTCAATTCG
>JAUVLL010000122.1 GCA_030600745.1 Spirochaetaceae bacterium
CCCAGGTTAAAACGAGTGTGGGCCAGAGCCAGGGGTAAAAGAGATATACTTTTAAAAAGAATGTCTCATATTTACGTTGTAATTGATGAAATATCAGGGATGGGGGAGTAAATGGGTCAGAAAGTTAATCCTGTAGGAATTAGATTGGGTATAACAAGGACCTGGAAATCGAAATGGTATGTTGATCCCAGGGAGTATGCAGATACTCTTCATGAAGATCTTCAGCTTAGAAAGGAGATGATGGAGGCGCCTGAAACAAAAGGAGCTGAAATTTCTGATATAGAAATAATCAGACATCCCCAGCGAATTACTCTTGTTGTTAAGACTTCGAGACCTGGTATTATTATTGGAGCAAAGGGTTCTAATATAGAAAAGATTGGTGCCCGTCTTCAAAAGACAGCAAAGAAAAAGATTCAGATAAAGATAAAAGAGGTAAAACGACCTGAGGTTGATGCTCAATTGATTGCATTAGGTGTAGCAAGACAGCTTAAGACTCGCGGTTCTTTTAGAAGAACTCTTAAGATGGCAGTTGCAAATGCAATGAAAGCCGGTGTTCAGGGTGTTAAAATCAGAATTAGCGGCAGACTTGGCGGTGCAGAAATGGCCAGGACTGAGTGGAGTAAGGATGGAAGAATTCCGTTACACACTTTAAGAGCAGACATTGATTATGGTTTTGCTGAAGCTATTACTACCTTTGGTTTAATAGGTGTAAAAGTTTGGGTTTACAATGGAGATGTTTACAAAAATGACCGTAAGGAAGATGCAGGTTTACTTGTTCGAAAGAAGAGGGAACCGGCTCCCTCAAGGAGATAATAGGTATGCTTAGTCCAAAAAGAACTAAATACAGGAAGCTTCAGAGGGGCAAGCGGGATGGTGTTGCACAGAAGGGTAATAAAGTGTCCTTTGGTGAATATGGTCTGATGGCACTTGAGCCAAGATGGATTACCAACCGGCAGATTGAAGCGGCCCGTGTTGCTATGACTAGAAAGATTAAAAGAGGCGGAAAAGTTTGGATTAGAATTTTCCCCCACATGCCCTACACTAAAAAACCTGCTGAAACACGACAGGGGAAAGGAAAGGGTAACCCCGAGGGATGGGTTGCAGTTGTTAAAAAAGGAACTGTTATGTTTGAAATGGCAGGTGTTGATAGTGATCTTGCAAAAGAAGCCTTGACTCTTGCACGTAATAAACTTCCTATCAAAACAAAGATAGTTGTAAGAAGGGATCTGGAGTAAAAAATGAAAGATTCGTTAAATGATTTGACATACAATGAGTTGTTGGTGAAGAAAGAAGAGCTGAGTCGAAAATTACTTGATGTTCGTATTAATAAGGTTATGGGACATGTAGAAAACCCACTTGAATTAAGGGCTACACGTCGGACAATTGCCCGGTTAAATACAATTATTCATGAATATGCTCTTAAGATCAGAAAGAGCTAAAGAAGATCAGAGGATAAGAGAGGCTTGGATATGAATGTGAATAAGAAAACCTTTACGGGGCAGGTTGTAAGTGACAAGATGGATAAAACCGTTGTAATTGCTATTACAACAAAGACTCTTCATGGGCTTTACAAGAAGTATGTTAAAAGTACTAAGAAGCTTAAAGCTCATGATGAAAAGAATGATGCCCGGGTGGGCGATACCGTTAGAGTGGTTGAGTGTAGACCGATCAGCAAAGATAAGCGCTGGCGTCTGGCAGAGATCGTTGAACGGGCAAAATAGTTTAAAAGGAGTTGCGTTATGATACACATGCAGACATATCTGAATGTGGCAGATAATAGTGGCGCAAAAAAAGTTCAGTGTATAAAGGTTCTTGGCGGTAGCAAAAGGAGAATTGCAGGCATCGGTGATGTAATTGTTGTTGCGGTTAAAGATGCTATACCAAATGCAGCAATTCGAAAGGGTGAAGTGCAGAAGGCAGTTATCGTTAGAACCAAGAAGGAATACAGAAGACCTGATGGAACCTATATCCGGTTTGATGATAACGCTTGTGTTATTATTGATGCGAATAGTAATCCGAAGGGGAAGCGTATTTTTGGACCTGTTGCCAGAGAGTTGAGGGATGTTGGTCAGATGAAGATTGTTTCCCTTGCTCCGGAAGTGCTCTAAGGGGTTATCATGAAAGAGAAAATGAAAACCAGGATCAAGAAGGATGATACAGTTAAGGTTTTGACTGGCAAAGAAAAAGGAAAAACCGGGCGTGTGTTGAAAATTGACAGGGTTAGTGGAAGAGTTATCGTGCAGGGACTTAATATGGTCAAAAAGGCTGCAAAAAAGAAAAGCCAGCAGGATAAGGGCGGCATTATAGAGATTGAAGCACCGTTACATATTTCCAACGTTGCAATGACTACAAAAAGTGGTCAGATGACAAAGATTGGTTATAAATTTGAGAATGGCAAAAAGGTAAGATTTGCCAGGAAAACTGGAGAAGTACTCTAATGGAACAATATGTACCTAATGTAAAGAGGCTTTACAAAGCGAAAGTAGCGAAGGAGCTTTTTGAAGAGTTTGGTTACAAATCCACAATGGAGATACCCCGGCTGGAAAAGGTTTCTATCAATGTTGGGGTTGGTGATGCCATTGCTAATAAAAAGTTTCTGGAATCTGCAGTAAAGGAATTGGAGTTGATTTCAGGTCAGCATGTAGTTAAGACAAAGGCCCGGAAGTCAATTTCCAACTTTAAATTACGTGAAGGTCAGGAAATCGGTGCCAAGGTTACTCTTCGGGGAGACCAGATGTGGGAGTTTCTGGATCGATTGATGAATGTTGCTATTGCGCGTATTAAGGACTTTAGGGGCATTAATCCTAATGCCTTTGATGGACATGGTAATTTTTCAATGGGAATAACCGAACAGATTATTTTCCCGGAGATTGATTATGATAAAATTGAGAGAGTCAGTGGACTGAATGTTGCAATAGTGACAACAGCTAATACTGATCAGGAAGCAAGGGTTCTCTTAAAAAAACTTGGTATGCCTTTTAGGAAGTAGGGAGTTTAATTATGGCAAAAAAATCTATGATTATAAAAGCCCAGAGGAAACCAAAATACAGTACACGTGTTGTTAACAGGTGTCGTATATGTGGAAGACCAAGAGGGTATATGAGAAAATTTCAGATGTGCAGAATTTGTTTCAGGAAGCTGGCCAGTCAGGGCCTTATACCTGGTGTAACAAAATCAAGCTGGTAGGGAGAACGAAATGTCAGTATCAGATCCTTTAGCAGATATGCTTACAAAAATTCGTAATGCCAGTAGTGCGCGTTTCGAAAAAGTAGATGTTACTACTTCCAAGCTTAAACTTGAAGTGGTTAAAATACTTAAAAATGAGGGATATATTAAAAACTTTAAGAAAACCACAAAGGATAATATTAATAGTATCAGAATATTTTTAAAGTATGACACTAATGAAAAACCAATTATTCATGGTCTTAAAAAGATCTCTACTCCTGGTAGAAGGTTTTATATGGGTTATAAAAAGATGCCCAGGATCTATAATGGTCATGGTGTTCTTATAGTTTCAACATCAACTGGTGTTATTACAGGTCGAAAGGCTTCAGAGCAGAAAATCGGTGGTGAACTGATTTGTTCTGTATGGTAAGGTGAGGTAGATATGTCAAGAATTGGTAAATTACCGGTCCGGATACCTCAGGGTGTAAAGGTTGGTACAACTGATAATCTTATTACAGTTGAGGGACCAAAAGGGAAACTTACTCAGGATTATAAACCTGAAGTTTCCATTGAAGTTAAAGAAAATAAAGTTATCGTTGGTGTAACTAACGATTCAAAAAAGGCAAATGCTTATCATGGTTTATACAGGCAGCTTATTAACAACATGATTACCGGTGTTTCTACTGGGTTTACCAGATCATTACTTGTTAATGGTGTAGGTTACAGGGTGGAAGTAAAGGGAGATATACTTTTTCTTAACCTTGGGTATTCAACTCAGATTGAATACTATATTAATAAGGATGTAACCATAAGCTGTGAGGGAACCAACAAAATTATAGTTGCTGGTATTGATAAGCAGAAAGTTGGGCAGGCATGTGCCGAAATAAGATCTCTTCGTCCTCCGGAACCTTACAAAGGTAAAGGGATTAAGTACGAAGAAGAGACACTCCGAAGAAAGATCGGAAAATCGGGTATTAAGTAGGTTCGGGTATGAAAAGAGTTGAAGAAAAAGGCAAAAGAAGAAAGAGAAGAAAAAAACATATTCGTAAATCCGTATTCGGAACAACTGTAAAACCGCGGATGACTGTATTCAGGAGTTCCAGGAACATGTATGTTCAGGTTATCGACGACAATGCAGGAAATACTATTGCGTCTGTAAGTACAAAGGAAGAGTCTTTTAAAGATTTAAAGAACAATGTTGAAAATGCTGGAAAGCTTGGAACAGCAATTGGTGAAAAGCTAAAAGCTATAAAAATTTCTACTGTTGTTTTTGATAGAAATGGATACCTCTATCACGGGATTGTGAAAGGTATTGCAGATGGTGCAAGAAAAACCGGCATTAAGTTTTAGGGGGGAATGTGGATAAAGATAAAGAGTTTGTTGAAAAGCTCATAAAGCTTAACAGGGTTGCTAAAGTAGTTAAGGGTGGAAGGCGATTTTCATTTTCTGCTCTTATGGTAGTTGGTGACCGGAATGGCCGGGTAGGCTGGGGTTTTGGTAAGGCTAATGATGTGGCTGAAGCAATAAGAAAGAGCATCGAAAAAGCAAAGAAGAATCTAATAAATGTTCCTGTAAAGAATTTAACTGTACCTCATGGAATTATTGGTAATTTCAAAAGTGCAAGCGTGATGTTGAAACCTGCTTCTCCTGGTACTGGTGTAATAGCCGGTGGACCGGTAAGGGCAATAATGGAAGCTTGTGGTATCCATGATATTTTAAGTAAATCTCTTGGTTCCAAGAATACTGTGAATATTGTGAAGGCAACTTTTGATGGGTTTGAAAATATTCTGGATGCCAAAGAAATCGCAAAGAACAGGGGCAAATCCCTTGACGAGATGTGGGGTTAGTTATGGCTAAAAAGAAGGCTAAAAAAATTCGTATACAGCTTGTTAGAAGTGTAATCGGTCATTTACCTGCACAAAGAAAAACTGTAAAAGCTCTTGGTTTAAAGAAGATGAACAGTACTGTTGAGCAGGAAATGAATCCAGTAATAATGGGTATGGTCAATACAGTATCACATCTTGTGAAAGTTGAGGAGATCAAATAAAGATGGATCAGATTAAAGCTCCAATTGGTGCGAATAAAAGAAAGACAATTGTTGGTCGAGGTACTGGTAGTAAAGGCCGTACTGCCGGTCGGGGTCATGATGGCCAGAATTCAAGATCCGGTGGTGGAACAAGACCAGGATTTGAGGGTGGGCAGATGCCTCTGTATCGAAGGATAGCTCATAGAGGCTTTTCCAACTATCCTTTTAAGAAAGAATATACTGTTGTTAATGTTTCAACCCTTGCAGAGAAATTTGTTGCAGGGGAGATTGTTAGCGAGAAAACCTTAAGAGAAAAGGGTCTTTTAAAGGGTAAGAACAGTCTTGTTAAAATACTTGGAGATGGTGAAATTAAAATTAAACTTGATATACAGGTTGGAAAAGTAACTTCCGGAGCAAAAGAGAAAATAGAAAAAGCTGGTGGGAAAGTGCTTGATATGATTGTTGATAAAGAAGGCAGTGATGTTTAACAACGCGTTTTTTGATGTGTTCAGAATTAAAGATCTCAGGCAAAGAATATTTTTTACTATATTTATGCTGGCAATTTTCCGACTTGGTGCAACATTGCCTATCCCGGGAATTGATATAAATGCTTTGAAGCTATATTTTATGTCGCAACAAGGTTCCGGTGCTATCGGGATTACCGAATATATAGATTTTTTTGCTGGTGGTGCATTCAAGAACTTTTCAATTTTTATGCTTGGGATAATGCCTTATATATCTGCTCAGATAATAATGCAGCTTCTTCTGCTTGTTATTCCTTCTCTTAAGAAACTTTCAGAAGAGGAAGGCGGGCGTAAAAAAGTTCAGAGGATAACAAGGTATGCAACACTTGTAATATGTATTCTTCAGTCTTATGTCGTGACTGTCTATGCGAATTCAATACCTAATGCTATCACAATGGGCAGACTGCAGTATACAATTATTGCGATGCTTACTGTCACAACAGGTACTGTATTTTTGATATGGATAGGTGAGCAGATTACGCAACGGGGTGTTGGTAACGGTATTTCGTTGATTATTTTTGCAGGTATTGTTGCAAGAATGCCCAGTGGGTTTATTACACTGTTTAGAATGGTAAAAACAGGTGAAATAAATATGGTTCATGTAATCATAGTTCTGGGAATGTTTGTAGCTGTGATTGCTTTGGTAATTTATGAACAACAGGGTCAGAGGAAAATTCCGGTTAATTATGCTAAACGGGTTGTGGGACGGAAAATGTATGGTGCTCAAAGTACTTATATCCCATTTAAAATTAATCCATCCGGGGTTATACCGGTAATCTTTGCGTCTTCTGTACTGACTTTTCCTCTTCAAATAGCAGGGAGTCTTGGACCTGAGGTGAAATGGCTTGCAAGTTTTTCTTACTGGCTGCGTCCTCAAGGTTCTTCGTATATAGTAATATATACTTTACTGATTATTTTCTTTGCGTATTTTTATACACAGGTAACACTTAATCCAGTAGAGATTGCGAAACAGATACGGGAAAACGGCGGTTCAATACCTGGTATTCGTAGTGAAAAGATGGAAGAGCATCTATCTAAGATTCTAAACAGAATAGTTCTACCCGGATCGATATTTCTGGCGTTTATTGCAGTAATACCGACTATGGTGCAGAAGCTTTTTAGCTTTCCAATAGAAGTAGCAATGCTGATGGGTGGTACTTCATTATTGATTATGGTTGGTGTCGATCTTGATACTATGTCTCAGATCGAAGGTCACTTACGAATGCATCATCACGATGGATTGATGAAAAAAGGCAAGATTAGATCAAGGAATTTATAGGGGATAAAAAGATGAAAGTTAGAGCAAGTGTTAAACCTATGTGTGATAAATGTAAGGTTATACGAAGAAAAGGGGTTGTCAGAATTATTTGTGAAAATCCTAAACATAAGCAAAGGCAGAAGTAGGGGGATCATAGATGGCAAGAATTTCAGGAATAGACCTTCCGAATAAAGCAGTTAAAATTGCACTGACCTATATATATGGAATCGGCAGAACTTCTGCTGTTGAAATTTGTAAAAAAGCTGGTATTGACACCAATATTAGAATTAATGATTTATCCCAGGATGACATTAATAAGCTTAGGACAGCAATTGATAGTGAATATACTGTTGAAGGAAGACTTCGAACACAAACTGCCCTGAACATTAAGCGATTGATGGATATTGGTTGCTACAGAGGCCTTCGTCATAGAAGAGGTTTACCTGTAAGAGGACAGCGTACTAAAACAAACGCCCGAACCAGAAAGGGTAAGAAAAAGACAGTAGCCGGAAAGAAGAAATAGGTTGGAGGAAATAAGTGGCTAAAACAAAGAGAAAATCGAAGAAGACTGTATATGAAGGCAATGTTTATGTACAGGCAACTTTTAATAATACAATTGTTACTGTTACTGATTTGAATGGAAATGCTGTATCATGGGCAAGTGCAGGGGGGTTAGGTTTTCGCGGTGCAAAGAAATCTACACCTTATGCAGCTCAGGTAACTGCAGAAACTGCAGCAAAAAAGGCAATTGATCTTGGACTTAAAGAAGTTCATGTGTATGTCAAAGGGCCGGGCGTTGGTCGTGAATCTGCAATACGTTCTCTTGGGACTCTCGGGCTGCTTGTTCGAAGTATTAAAGATGTAACACCGATTCCTCACAACGGCTGTAGACCTAAAAAGACAAGAAGAGTATAAAGAGGTAAAAGATGGCAAGATATGTAGGCCCTCAGTGCCGGCTTTGCCGGGCTGAAAATACAAAGCTCTTTCTTAAAGGGGAGAGATGCTATAGTGCCAAGTGCCCAATAGCAAAAAAAGCTAGCCCTCCCGGCAAGGGTCCCAGGTTCAGAGCAAAAAAAAGATCTGACTATGGAATCCAGCTGAGGGAAAAACAAAAATTAAAAAGAATATTTGGAATGCTTGAAAAGCAGTTTAAACTTACATTCCAGGAAGCAGACAGACTTATGGGTAAAACAGGTGATAATCTGATTACACTGTTGGAAAGAAGACTGGATAATACAGTTTACAGAATGCGTTTTGCTTCCTCCAGGAAGCAGGCAAGGCAGCTTATTTCTCATGGTCACATTCTGGTTAATGGAAAGAGAGTGACCATTGGTTCATACCGTTTGAAAGTAAATGATGAAGTAGCGGTTCAGGCTAAAAGTCAGAAAATGGTTGTTATTAAGGAAAGCCTTAAAGAGTACACTAAATCCGGTGTTTATCCCTGGATGGATTTAAACCCGGATGAAATGAAAGGCAGGATTAATGCATTTCCACAAAGAAGTGAAGTTATTGATCTTCTTGATGTAAATGTTCAATTAATAGTAGAACTTTATTCGAGATAGGAGTTTACATGGCGCAGAAAAACCTTTTAAAGGGATTCAAGATGCCGAAGGGGATAACCTTTGAGCACAGCGA
>JAUVLL010000027.1 GCA_030600745.1 Spirochaetaceae bacterium
ACAGCTCAATATTTTTTTTGTTTTGGCATAGAGTTTTGGTTCGTTTTTTTTATACCATAAAAATTTTGGACCTACAGATTGGGTAGTAAGCCTTTGTCCACTTATTTTGAATACTTCCTTTTTCCCAAAAAGAGAGTCTAATAAATCAATTTCATTTCTGGAACGTGCATCAATCCCATACAGTATTGCCGGACGTAATGGCTGGCCTGAGCTGCTAACCGGTACAAAAGCTGGGCCTAGCCCACTGCAGCCTACTGCAGCTATCTCCAGAGGATTAATTCCGATGTTTTCCAAAAGGATATTACATATTCTGCAGAAATCTTCCCACCATACTTTAATAGCATCTTGTTCATATCTTACATTGTCAATAATATTCGTTTGATGTGAAAAAGTTGCAGATCTTTGAATGTTTCCCTCAAAGTCGGTAATTACACCCTTGGAATTTGTAGTACCGATATCAATACCTAATAGATATTTTTTTTGCATTCTTTTACCTCTTTTTAAACATATAAAGCTATTCCTTCACTGCGCCCATTGTAAGACCCTGTACAAGGTACTTTTGATTAATCCATCCAAGAATCATTGGCGGAAGGATTGCAATCGTGGAAATCGCGGACATTTTGGCCCAAAAGAGTCCTTCCTGACTCATGTATCCTGCTAATAGAATAGGAAAAGTGGTCACCTTTGTATTGGTTAAATGAAGCCCAAAGAAGAATTCGTTCCATATGAATATCAGGACTAAAAGAGTTGTTGCCGAAATACCATGTCGTGCTAAAGGTAAAATTATTCTGACAAAGGAAGTTAGTTCAGACGCTCCATCTATCCTGGCAGCTTCAACCAATTCGAATGGGATATCCTTGAAAAAAGATCTCATCATCCACACTGTAATAGGTATGTGCATTGCTGAATAGATGAGAATCAACCCAAAGTATGTATCAAGTAGATGGATTTTGTTCATTATAATATAGATTGGAATTACTACACTTGCCGGTGGTAAAATAATTGTAGAGATAAACCAGAAGAACAGATTGCTGCTTTGTTTTTTTGGAAAATATCTGACAATTGCATTCGATGCAGGAATACCCAGTAGAAGTGCAATAGTTGTAGAAAGTGTACTGATTATGATTGAATTCATAAGATGATGAAAGACTGGCCCCTGAAATATTATACGATAATGAGATAATGTAGGAGTAAAAAACAGTGAAGGATTGACAACGTCAACTTCAAGTTTGAAACTGGTAATGAAAAGCCAAAGAATTGGAAAAAAATATAACAATGCTAAAACTAGTGTTGTAAATGCAAGTATTCTGGGTACTGGTTTGTTCATGTTTATGGCTCCGTGATGATATTTTTCATTTTTTTGAAGATGATCACTAAAACTGAAAGAGTTACAATAATCATAATAACTGCCAGAGAAGAACCCTTGCCTATGTTCCATCCAAGAAAGGTAGTTCTGTATACATAGTAAGGTAAATTGGTTGTATTGTATCCTGGACCACCTTTTGTTGTTGTAAATACCAGACCAAAGGTTTTTATAATAAAAATCAAACCCAGCATAACGCTAATACCTATGTATTTTGCAAGATTAGGAAGAATAACATATACTAGCCTGCGCCAGCTATTGGCTCCATCAATCATTGCTGCCTCTATTTGTGAACTGGGTATCGATTGCAAACCTGCCATAAGTACTAATAAAAAAAACGGCATCCACTTCCAAACTACCAGTCCTCCAATGACGGTTAATGGGTAATGACTTAATAATTCAGGTGTTTTGGTATGGAAAAAGCTGCAAATATGCTTAATCAAGCCAAATGAGGGTTCCAGCATAACATTCTTCCAGAAAACACCAATTACAGAATCCATAACAAAAAAAGGAGCAATAAATAGTGTTCGTGCAATTCCAACTCCTGGGAACGGTCTGTACATCAGTAAAGCTAAGAAGAAACCTAAAATCAAGCACAAAGTCAGTGAAAATACTGTCAGTAAAAAAGTATTCTGCAGAACCAACCAAAACTCACTGCTGCCTAATAGTTGGGTATAGTTATGGAATCCAACAAATTTTCTTGAGAGATCCGGTCTTACAATAATCCAGCGAAAAAAACTCAAAATCAATGTAAAAATAACAGGAATTTGTGTGACAAGAGCTACCAGAATAATAGCTGGAAATGCAATAAAAGTTGGTTTTTTTGTGACAGACATTTACTATTCCTCCTTGAAAAATCTGTGCAAAATATAAAGAAGATTTTATGAACCAATTATAATTTGTCGATATCAATAAATCCTTCATCTATCAATAGTTCAGCAGTCCATAATGCAGATATCGCAACTACACTGGTACAGCGATCATCATGAGCACCAGCTGCTTCAAAATCATTTCGTACAGTCTTTGTCAGGAGTATGTATGCTCTGTCGAAGATCGTTTCTTGAATATTTTTACAAATGATGGATCCATACGTATCAATAAATCGATCTCTGAGGTTTTGAGTCATATTGAAAGATTTATACTGTTCCTCTTTGTCACCATTAAAGTATTCAAGTCGTCTGCCTGCAAAATTACCCATCCATAAAATACCTGCAGCATAACCACCGCAAATCCCATCTCCAGCCAGACCTACTCCACCGGCAAAAGCACTTACTGAACGAAAAAGATTTTCATCTTTTTGTTTACTTATGTCAAACATGGAAGCAAGAGCACATTGTGCACAACCATGAAATTTCTTTTCATTATCAAAGCCTCCGGTATATGCTTTTTTGTAGAGGGTTATTAGCCTTATATCCTCCTGCAAAGCCGGATTCTCCTGAAGATGTGTATAATGACGTTTTACCATTGATACAAGTTCAGGATCTTTCTGTAATCCAGCTATTTTTGTGAGTGTAGCTGAAATACCATCAAGATGAAGTTTAGTCTGCAATTCAGTTGTTGAATTATCTTCCGGACAGTTAAAATATAATGCACGGGCAATGACTTTGGTAAGATAGTATGGATATAATCCGTGTTTCTTTGATAGTAAAGCCGGACCAACAAGTCTGTCATTCTGCGAAAGTTTTCGGAATGGATCCTTGCCCAACCGCACCAGTTTGTCTTCGAGTAAGGGATTTGTTAGATTGGCAATAACCAGCTGGTTCCATTTCTCCATTTCCTGCTTGCTAAATCCATACTCTGCAATCAATGCCTGTGCAGACTCATTCAGTGCTCCAAGAATTTCCTCTTTAACAACTGTATTGTCAGCAGCTTCGGTTACTGTAGTGCAGCCTTGCATAAGGCCTGTGTATGCATATACCGCATGGGCCATGTTGTAAGTATAAAATTTACGAGTTTCTTCGGCTTCAAAATTGTTGATAGGTTTTAAAATTGGTATTTCAGGAACACCTTTCTTAAATGAAGACCTGTTTACCGGCATGTATGGGAATCCATTTGTAGTGACAGCTAATTCCCCATAGGAAAGAAAGTGGCTGGGAGTGGGTACGGCAATTCGCATAATAACGGTTTCAACTATCCCAATATATTGATCGAAATATACCTTGCCTCTATCACTTAACTTATTTCTCAGAAGGGAGCCAAATTTTTCATTTGCACCGCGTGCATTTGTGCATAATAGTATATCTAAAGATTCTTCGTTCAAGGCACGTACTTCAATTCCTTTAACCAGTGAAGTTGTAAGTTGATCGAAAGCTGCCGGAAAAACTGCAACAACAATATAAGATACTTCGGTAACGAGTTTGTTTATCTGTACTATTTCAGAAATGTGGTGTGCCGTATAATCTGAAATTTCTGATATAACAGGATCTTTGCCTGGTTCTGCATTGATGAGTGAATATGAAGATTGAGATCTCAGTTTTTCAATGAGTTTCTGATCGTTGTCAACAAAAATTAATTGAAATGAGCCTTTATAGAATGCTTCAGCTACAAATCCTCTGCCTATTTTCCCAGCACCCCAAATTAGTACATCTTTCTTCAATTGTCCCTCCAAATAAATATCACATATAGTAAAAATAACTGATGTTATTATATCAATTGAATTGACTTTGTCAAGCCTTCATATTATAATTAAAAAATTGTGAGGGGCTTATGACGAGAAACAATAATCGTTTGGATGTATTCGATGATACTTTTTTAACATATGTTGCAGAATTGTATTATACAAAAGAGTTATCACAAACTGATATCTCTGAAAGGATGGGAGTTTCTAAAATGACTGTATCACGCTCTCTTAAGCGTGCTGCTGAGAAAGGTATCGTACGCTTTTCAATTCGAAGTCCGATAACAATAAACAGTAAATTAAGTAGTAAACTTGAGTCATTGTTTCCTAATATTTCCATAACTGTGATTAATGAATCTGTCCCTCAAAAGCGACCATTAGATAGTAATATTGGTATTGCTTATGCCCTGAAATTTGGATTAGGCGAGTATCATGGGAAAACAATAGGAGTGGGAATTGGTTCTACTGTAGCTTCCTTTGTTCACAATCTTATTCCTAATTTCAATTCTAATACTACAGTCACACAGCTTTTGGGAGGACTGCCTGAAGCGGGTTTTACTAATCCCTTTACCATTCTTAATGAATTGGTGACTAAGCTTCATGCAAAAGGAGTTTATTTTACCAGCCATGTACTTGTTGAATCAAAGGAAGTCCGGGACACATTGCTGGAAAGTAAAACAAATCCTGATTATGCAGTTGCTCACTGGTCGCAGTTGGATACTGCAATATTCGGAATTGGTCGTATTGAACGTGGGAATTCTGATGCAGTTCTGTTGAATCCTAGTATAGTTCGTCAGGAAGAATCAGAGGAACTCTTAAATTCTTCTGCTGTAGCTGATATTCTTGGTCATTGTTTCGATAATAATGGAAAATTTGTTGATAATCGTCTCGAAGAACGCTTGGCTAGCATTCCTATAAATGTACTTCGGAAAGTAAAACACAGGGTGGCGCTTGCAGGGAGTTCTGAAAAAGCAAAAGCTATCTTTGCAATACTCAGATCAGGACTAGTAACGGAACTCTTTACAGATCAAAGCGCGGCTACTGCTATGCTTAATCTTGTAGAATAGGTACACGTGATCCCTTATTCAGAAAGAATAGTCCTATTAGAAGAACGTATCAGACAATAATTTCACCTCAACTCTTAACCTCTATGATGTTGGAAAAGTCAACCGGAATTCACAGTCTTTAAATGGCTTTTCCCTCCTTTTTAAGTTTTTCTATTCTATAAGATTTGCCTTCAAGGCTAAAATCCTTCCCAATATTCCCGGAGAAAAAAAGCTAATGTACACTCATATTGATCTTCCTTAAACGGCTCTGGATGATTTCAAAGAAAAGGGAAAGACCAATGATCAGTTCCTTTAACTTTCGAGCCTCTATTTGTGTTTTATTGTGATGTTAACCCTGGTATTTGCCTTGTGGTTCTACTCTGCAGATAAGCTTAAACGGTCATAATAAATAGTAATACAACATTAATATTGTTAGATAGTCATTTCCATACAATATATGTGCTGTATCTACATGACTGAAATACATAATAAATGTTGTAATAGCCATTATTGAGCAGTATATTCATCTATCTGAACTTAGGGGGGATAAAATTAATGAACAAAAAGAAACTGATTAGAGAGCAACTTGATGCTTCACTACAACGTTTTAGCCCTCTCCTTGATATTACAGCGCCTTCAAAAGGTTGGATTCGGGCAATTCGTGATGCACTTGGGATGACTGCCAGACAATTATCCAATCGCCTTAGTGCCTCTCAGCAATCAGTGGCGCGTATCGAGAAAGAAGAGATAGCAGGATCAGTGACCATTAAAACCATGCGACGGATTGCAGATAGTCTTGATTGCGTATTTGTCTACGGGTTTGTGCCACGTACAAGTCTGGAAGATACTATTGGTCATCAGGCAACACAAGTTGCAACCAGACAATTCTCAAAAGCTTCTCAGACCATGAGCTTGGAGAATCAGGTACTCAACAGGGAAGAGAACCAGAGAGTCGTTTCAGACCTGGTTAATGAACTCATACGCACACTTCCATCAAATTTGTGGGATAAACAATGATGGACTTTAGATATCCGGAGGGAGCTACCCCCATTGATCCAAATGAGGCAAATGGCCTGCTCCTTACACATATAACGACCCAGGCTGAACTGAATCGATGGGAACAAGATAATATACTTGAGGCTCTGGCCTGGATTGACAAAACTAAACCTGAGAATATTCTTAATGATAAGTTTATCAGGCAGCTGCACAAGAGAATGTTTGGGAATGTCTGGAGATGGGCGGGACAATTTAGGCAGACGAATAAAAACATTTGGGTACCCTGGTATCAGGTTCCTGTGGATCTTCAAAACATGTACGATGATGTGCCTGTATGGATGCAGGCACAAAATGAATCTCCAGAGGAGATTGCTGTTCGATTTCATCATCGGCTGGTGTGGATTCATCCCTTTCCTAATGGTAACGGGCGTCATGCACGTCTCATGACAGATATTTTCGTTGAGAATGTCCTACATGGATCATCCTTCACATGGGGGAACCGTGATTTGTCAAATCCAGGTGAGAATAGAAGCAGATACATCAATGCTCTCCATGAGGCGGACAATGGGAACTATATGCCCCTCTTTGAGTTTGCAAAATCGTAGAGATCTTACTGGTTTGTACAGAACTTTCCGAAAATAGTCAGTATTCCTGGAGTATGATATGATTAAGAATAAAATTAGTGTGAAGAAGGTGGAAAGAGCAATGAATACTAATATTGCAGAACAGATAAATAATGGAAGTACAATCCTGGGTATAGAAATGGGATCCACAAGAATTAAAGCGGTACTTATAGGTACGGATAACACTCCTATAGCCTCCGGAGGATTTGGGTGGGAAAATACTCTGAAAGATGGTATCTGGACCTATTCTCTTGATGAAGTCCGGGATGGTGTAAAATCCGGTTATGCCAGTCTCCTGAATGATATTAAAGAGAAATATAGTGTTAATCTTACAAAAGTAAAAGCAATCGGTATCAGCGGTATGATGCACGGATACCTCGTTTTTGATAAAAGCGGTAATCAGCTGACACCCTTTCGAACCTGGCGAAATAATATAACCGGGATGGCATCCAGGGAACTTACAGAGTTGTTGAACTACCCCATTCCACAGCGCTGGAGTATCGCACACCTTTATCAGTCTGTCCTGAATGGAGAGCAGCATGTGGGTGAAATTGACTACATAACCACTTTAGCAGGGTATGTTCACTGGAAACTTACGGGAAAGAAGGTTATGGGAATCGGAGAAGCATCCGGTATGTTCCCCATCGACCTGGAAAAGAAAGATTTTAATTCAACCCTGGCTGATAAATTTGATATTCATATAAAGGGTAATGGATATGGGTGGAAACTTAAAGATATTCTCCCAAAAGTACTTGTTGCCGGAGAGAATGGTGGAATACTAAGTACAGAAGGAGCTCGTCTCCTGGATCCAAAAGGGAATCTGTCATCAGGTATTCCCCTGTGTCCTCCCGAAGGGGATGCGGGAACAGGTATGGTTGCTACTAACAGTGTTTCTTTACGGACCGGTAATATTTCAGCGGGAACATCGGTTTTCGCTATGCTTGTACTGGAAAAAGAACTCTCCAGGGTACATCCGGAGATTGATCTGGTAACCACCCCCGATGGAAATCTTGTCGGTATGGCCCATTCAAACAACTGCACTTCCGATTACGATGCCTGGATTTCTCTCTTCGGTCAGGCTGCGGGTGCTCTGGGGCTGGATGTTTCAACACCGGTTCTGTATGACACTCTTCTTAATCTGGCTTTGAATGGTGATTCGGACTGTGGAGGTCTTATGTCTTATGGTTACATATCCGGAGAGCATATAACAGGATTCAGTGAAGGTCGGCCTCTTTTTGTACGTTCTCCTGATAGCCGGTTTACACTGGAGAATTTTATCCGAACCCAGCTTTTTACTTCACTCTGTGCCCTTCGGACAGGATTGAATGTTCTAATGGATGAAGAAGATGTCAAAGTTGATGAGATCAGGGGGCATGGAGGATTTTTCAAAACACATGAGGTTGGACAGAAAATTATGGCTGCAGCAACCAATACCCCTGTTTCTGTTTTGGAGACTGCCGGGGAAGGAGGTTCCTGGGGAATTGCCCTTCTTGCATCCTACATGGTGAGAGAAAACAGGGATAAGTCTCTACAGGCTTTTCTGGAACAGATTTTTGCAGGCAGTATGGGTGAAGCTGTTAAACCGGATCCTGCAGATGCAGAGGGATTCCAGCTTTTCTTTGACCGTTATCATAAAGGGCTGGCTATCGAGGCGGCAGCAGTAGACAGTTGTCAGTGATCAGTAAACAGTTAACAGCTAACTGTAATAAATTTAAGGTGCAGCATTTTATTAGCTGAACTTACACGTACAACTTCAGCCGGTATGTCCCTGTATGTTTTTTCCTGTAATGTAAAGGAAAGTTTCAAATCATCCCCTGGTTTAAATCGTTTGTCAGTGTTCTCCACCATGCAGCCTTCATGGCTGATATCAAACATGCGGGTCCTTCTATTTGCGACAACATAGTCTATTGGACATATCTCTGCTTCTATATCTATGTGCTTCCTGGAGTTTTTGCGTCGGTGGCTTACTATTCCCTTCATCTGTTCCGATACCGGAACCAGTCCTGTTTTCCTTATAATTGCTTCTTCCATATTCCCTGCATCCAGTTCCCCTGAGTAGTGTTTCAGACAATTTGTAAACAGATGCGGATTTACCAGTAATAGATATTTTTTCTCCGGGGTCTGCATGTGAGCGGAGAGATCTTCGATGAAATCAGCCTCTTCATCAGTAAGTTCAAAGCGCCTGCAGAGGACATCCCATTTAGCTTTCATGGCTTTGATCTGCTTTCTCTTTATTTTTCGCATGCGATAGATATTAATTAAAACCAGACCTCCGAAGAAGCCGATAAGAAGTATAAAAAAAGCAGCAGTTTCAGCAGGATTACCTGCTAAGGATCTATTAAAGATATTGTAAATAATGTCTCTTAACTGTTCCATATTAATTAATATAATATTATTTGGTGGCATAGGCCAGCAGCTAAGAAAGCATTTGAGATCGTTCCTCGGTGCAAGCACCTGCGGTACGACTCATTGCCGAGCAGCCATTAGCTGAAAAGTTAAAATTCCTGTTTATATGTCTTAATAATACCCTTTATTCTGTTTGCATGACCCTTTTCCTGATTTACAAGATCGGTAAATATCTCTATTACATCTTCAGAAAGGTTTGTAATAGAAATAAGCGTCCTATAGACACTTTCTGTGTTCACTTCTCTTTGATATGCAGTTTCCAGAATTGAAAGTGGAGTTGGGTTTTCAGGAATTTCTCTTGTAGCAATAAGCATTTCATGGTCTGAGTCTTTTATCTGGACTTTTAAATCCATCTCTTCTTCTGTAAGTTTTGTATTTTCCAGAAGTTTATTTATTCTGTTGTAGTGCCCCATCTCCTCTTTTGCCAGATCTTCTGCAAGCACTTTTAAACCATTATCATCAAATTTGGGAACGGCATCTTTATAAAAACTGTAAGATTCCTGTTCAATATTTCTTGAGTATTCAAGAATTTCTTTTACTGTAAATTCTTTCATATCTTCTCCTTATATGCTGGCCTTATTAAGAACCATTATTCATAAAAAAATAAAGTCAGCAATACCCATTGGTTAAAACCTTGAAACAAACTCCATGTCATTCAGGTCTATCCCGGCATTCTATTTTACCGGAGTTAAACTGCACTCCAGGCAATTATCCTCACCTATTAGTTTCATGCGAATCAATACGCTGAACATCCGGCATCCTGCACAAAACTTTAAAAATGTTTCCAGAAAAGAGAACAGTAACAGTATAGCTGTAAGTAAAATCATCGGTGTAATCTGCCCGGAAAGTCCGAATATACCTGCAGCTGCAGATAGAATCATTCCTATTGATGCTGCAAATTTTTTTGGTCTTAAAAGAACTATTTTGTTACGGAACGGAAGGATTGGTGCAAGTACATTCCTGGAAATAAAGGCCAATGGACTGTATTTGCCATCGCTAATTATTCTAATCCCAAAATCAATACTTAACAAAAGCATTATAATCGGCTGCCAAAAAGCTATAGATAAGGCAGATATTATTACAACTTGTAAGGCTATAGCTCTTACATTTCTTTCTTTGACCCTTTTGGGTGTTTTATTGTTATTCATAGCTGCAATATAATAAACATTATAAAAATAGTCAACTATTGATTTGAACATATTATATTTTTTTATTATACTTTATGAATCCGGAGGAAAAAATGACGAATAATGATATTTTAAAGCGATTAAGATTTGCTCTCGATATGAGTGATTTTTCACTGACAGAGGTTGTTAAATTGGGAGGTAAGGAAATATCAGAATCAGAATTGATCTTATATTTTAAGAAAGAGGATGAGGAGGACTACAAAAATTGCAGTAATTCCGTTCTTACTTCATTTCTGGATGGATTGATTCTTAAGAAAAGGGGCCCCCGTAAAAATAGTGGTAAAGAAACCCCGGAATCTACCGGTATAAACATTCCTGATGTCTCCAGTGTAAAGTCTTCACCCAGAAACAACTCTGTAATGAAGAAGCTGAGAATAGCTCTCGAACTAAAAGAGGCCGATATTATAGAAATATTTAAAAAAGTTGATTTTAGAATATCAAAATCAGAGCTAAGTGCACTATTTAGAAGATCCGATCACAAAAATTTCAGAGAATGCGGAGATCAGATGCTCCGGAATTTTATTCAGGGACTAACAAAAACCTATAGGGGTGTTTAAGTAATATAATAAATGTCGAAAGAAAAGAATTTCAGTTTGCTATGAACAGCAGGCCTGTCCCTGCAACAGCAATTATCGTTCCAAATACAGCACTTCCGGGAATATGCTTTTTAAAGAAAAACCGATCTATAGGAAGAAGCATTATGGGGGTCAGCTGCATAAGGGTTGTAACAATTCCTACTGGAGCCCATGAAAATGCATACAGTAGAAGAGCCAACCTGTCTCCCTACATGAGCATAAATTATGGAATTTTGAGTCCAGCATCCTGCAGTTATAATGGCAAACAGGTATCCAGGAAGTACATACATAGTTAAAATGTGTCAGGTATTGGGAGAAGAATCAATATGCCGGTGTATAATAATGTATATCCAGGTTTCTTAAATCAATCCTGTATATCTTTTACTCTGCCGACATCCCCCGATTCAAGTCTTACCTTGATCCCATGGGGATGGGTAGGGGAGTTGGTAAGGATATCTTTAACAATCCCTTCTGTAAGATTACCTGATTTCTGATCCTTTTTTAAGACAATTGCAACTTTAATCCCTGGCTTAATATCCGATCTTCTTGTTCCATCCATATTTATATCCTTCTGTTCCTCTTAATGCTTCTATTTCTGAATGATAAAAAGGGCATAATTTTATTAAATCATGATATTCAACTACCTTTTTATCATTTCTCCTATACAAAAATTGTTTTTGAAGTTGGCTTTGGTACTTTAATTACCATGACCTGTACTATATCACTACTCTCATTATACCAGCAATGCTTAATATTTTTAGGGCTTTCTATGACAGTATCTGCAGAAGCTTCCTGTTTATCATCACCGATTTCAATAATTCCGGTACCTTTAAGTACAAAAAATACAACATTTTCCGGT
Source organism: Spirochaetaceae bacterium (assembly GCA_030600745.1). GTDB lineage: Bacteria > Spirochaetota > Spirochaetia > B11-G9 > B11-G9 > JAJRQE01. The sequence continues at coordinate 11,673 of JAUVLL010000027.1, forward strand.
GTTATATGTGGTTTGAGAGCTTCACCTGCCCGCAGAGTTATTACACTTATTAATGCTTCTTTCGAATCGTACAGATTTCGAACATCCATATTGTTTGCTGTTTCCATTTTTTCTATGTCTTCGAGTTTTTTTACGATCATATTACTTCCTTTAGTTTAATACTTGAGTAAAAAGATAAGGAAAAAATTTAATATGGTCAAGGTCCCAGGCTGTTTATTTTCATGGGGGTATAATCCAGTCGATTTTCCATTGCTCCTTATTCCTTTCAAGACAGATAATACCCGAGTTTCTGAAGTTAACTGTCTGACAGTTATCCGTACCGGTTGTAAGAAGCGACATCAATCTGGAGAGAAAGGGCAGATGTCCTATTATAATCACATTCTTATGCATTTTCCCAAGGGCGGATATTACAGGTTCTACAGGATCATTGGGTGAAAGGCTTGTATGTTCCAGTATTCTATTATCAATGCCCAGCGTCCGGGCGAATATATCTGCGGTTTCTTTTGTCCTTTTTTTTCCGCTCCGCCATATAATATGTATTTCGGGATTCATGGACTTAAAATATTCTGCAATCCTCTCCGTTTCCACCCTGCCGGCATCTGTAATACCTCTCTCTGGGTCTTCCTCTTTCGACTTTGATTTTGCGTGCTGGATAAGGTAAAGATACATAATTTTCCTCCATGTTTAATTTACTACATTTTTACTAATTCTGATAGTTCAAAATATCATTTTCATCTTTGTCTTTCGGATTATTCACTAGATATAAAATTGCCGAACGTTGTGATTATAAGAAGAAAGTTTTGTGAAAAATGGCGAAAGAAGTATTATTTCTTTTTTTTGAATGAGTTCTCACTTCCGGATAAAAGCCTGCCAATGTTAGAACGGTGGGTGAAAATGATAAATGCTGAAGCGGCGAAGCTGAAATAATAGAGAGAACCGGCAATCGGCCTGTTTAAAAGATAGCGAAAAACTGAAAGCACTATGGGCAGGCTTGCAGCCGCACTTATTGATGCAAGTGATACAATACGAAAAACACCAAAAACAACGACAAAAACAATTGTGCAGATTAACAATGCCTGCCAGTTTAAAGCCAAAAGCAGCCCCGCAGCTGCGGCTACCCCTTTCCCGCCCCGGAAGCGGGCAAAAACAGTCCATACGTGACCTACAACTGCAGCACAACCGGCTATCAGCTGTAGAGCTTCAGGTTCCAGCCCGAGTACTCCGTAAGCCATGCGGGAAATCCAGAAAGCCGCAGCAAATCCTTTAAAGATATCCACGGCTGAAACAAATAAACCTGCCTGCCACCCTAATACACGAAAGGTATTGGTGCCGCCGGCATTGCCGCTGCCGTAATCACGGATATCGACGCCTTTTAATACTTTTGCTGTGATAATACTGGTTGGGATTGAACCAATAAGGTAGGAAAGCAGTAAAATAATAATCAGCATAGTATTGTCCCTCTAATCAACCGCAGCTATTTGCGCTGTACCCTGGACACAAACAAGTTTGTTGCTCGGGTATGCGTCCTAACCCATATTAAGCATTTTATTATGCCTAATAACTCCAATACATCTATTTGTATGTGTGCAAATCGCCATGCTTTGGATGCATAGCCGAGCAGTGAGCTTGCGAACGACCAGGCACCGAAAATTCCTAAACCGGTTTACCGAGCACGGCAATTCCGACGCTGCCTATTCCTGTATGCACACCCAGGGCAGGTGTAACTTCAACCGTAAAAACCTCTGCATCAGGAAAGTGGTGCAGGATCTGCTCCTTATACCACTCGGCAAGCTCTAAAGCCAGAACATGACCTACACTGAATCGCGGATCTTTAACACCACGTGCAAAATGAAGTGCCATTTCCAGGGTTTTTAGTTTTACTTTTCTGCGGCCTATTACTTTGGCTTCTTCTGCAATCTTCCCTTCTGTATTTATTGAAAGAACAGGTTTCAGGTTTAAAAGAGTGCCCAAAATACCTTTAGTAAGACTCAGACGGCCGCTGCGCATCAGGTATTTCAGTGTAGGAAGATGTATAAAAATACGCGTATATGGCCGTAAATGCTCTAAGCGGGTAATAATTTCAGGCAGTTCTATACCTTCTTCAATCATTCTGCCTGCTTCTGCAACCAACAACCCCAGGGATGCTGAGGTTGTCCTGCTGTCAAATATAGAAACCTTATTCTCACAGGGTTTTCCTGCGGTGCCCATCCTGGCTCCCTGAATTGTACCGCTTATATTTCCTGACAGGTGGATGGAAAGGACATCTTCGTATTCCGCCATCAGTTTATCATAAACACTGCTAAAGCTGGCCGGTGGTGGCTGTGAAGTTGAAAAGCGTTCATCAGTGGACTGTAATAGATTGTAAAAATCGGCTGAATTTATATCCTCCCTGTCCCTGTAACTTGTGTGGCCGATATGAAGCATTACCGGTACAATCTGAATATGATATTTCTTTATTATCTCCGGGGGTAAATCGCAGGTGGAATCAGTTACCAGGGCGATTTTCTTCCGGATATTTCCATGTATTATATTTTTATGCTGCAGGCGCATGTCGTCTGCTTTAGTTTTTACCATGGAACCGAAACCGGCTGCCAATTTAAATACTTCATGCGGTTCATTTGTATGTATATGGATACGGACTTTCTTTTCAGAGCCGATTACTATAAGAGAATCACCCCTCCCCTGCAGGGCACGATGAAGTTTGTCACGATCTATCCCTTTGCCCTCAATCAAACATTCTGTACAGAAGCGATACGGAATAACGCTTCCGGCTTTCATAATATGACTGCTTTTAATCTTATCCTGTATATGACTGCCAGTTTTTAAAGCAGTAATTTTTCCCGAGTCTATAAAATCAACTACTCCCTGGATTAGATTAACAAACCCCTCTGCTCCCGCATCCACTACACCCGCTTTTTTCAGGACTTTCAATTTCCCGGGAGTTTCAGCCAAAGATACTTTTGCTTTCTCTAACGAAGCCTTAAGAAGATCAACGAAGTCATGGGTTTTATGTGCATGCTCCAGCAGATAATTGGCCCAGTCTTTCATAACAGTTATAATTGTCCCTTCCACGGGATTGGATATGGCCTTGAATGTTTTTTCGACTGCCATGGCAACCGCTTCGGCAAAAGCTTTAGTTGTAAGACTTGCTTTTCCCCTGACAGCTTCAGCCAGACCCTGAAAGAATTGGGCTAAAATGGCCCCTGAGTTTCCACGGGCCCCGCTTAAAGCAGAATCTGCAACGGCATTACTTATGTCGGTAAAAGATGATTCGTGACAGACCTGGACCCCCGAAGCTATGCTGTCCATCGTAATGGCCATATTGGTTCCTGTATCACCATCTGCAACAGGGAAAACATTAATGGCATTAAGATGATCCTCAGCCTGTATGACCTTTTTAGCAGAAGCAATAATTGAACGCTTAAAACGCTCACCATTTAGATATTTGATTTTTATCTTCATAATTGCTCCTCCGTTTCCGGTGATAATTCAGACTTGTTTCTTTCCCTGGTCAGTTTCAATTAAGTAATAGTAGTAGATATTGTGACTCTAGTCAATTTCAAATAGTAAAAGCTTTTTGCGCTGTATCACTTTTTCTACTTAAAAAATACTTCTTCTCTAATATATAAGCTGTGACCTGGCGCAAAGCAAGATAAAATGGGCGACACGAAGTGTCGGGGACCCATTCTTAGTCGAAAAAGCCCAGGATGCATGTGCGAGCAGCAAACTTGTTTGCGACCAGCACAAAAACAAGCTGAATTTATAGACA
>JAUVLL010000284.1 GCA_030600745.1 Spirochaetaceae bacterium
GGGAAACCTGATCTGCACCGATATTAATCTGGTCTACAGACATATTTACCTGACCCAGAGTGTTGTTTAGTGAGTTGCTCATATCTATTAGAGACTGTCCAAGGCCGTCATCATTGGAAGCTTTCTTAATATTTCTCGTTAGATTACCGTCTGCAATAAATTTAACTTCCCCGGCTTTATATTTGAAAGATTCAAGCATTTTTCTAAGAGAATCCATAAGCTGACCAATCTCATCTTTCTGATTTACATTCAGATCAACATCAAGTCTGCCCTGTGCTATTGCCTCAGCAAAAATAACCCCTTTTTTCATGACTTTGGTAATGGAGAGTGTAATCAGTACGGTCATAATCAGTCCGAAAATAACAGATATTGTAGCTCCGGAAAGAATCATCAGGGTTGCCCTGGCAATTTCCCGTTCCAACTTTAATTTCTGTCCGGTCAGTGTCTCGTCTACAATTCTTTGTACTTCCCTTGCAGCCTCCACCATCTCTTCTTCGGCTTTATCCATATTTAGATCAACTTCTATATAATCATCAAAGGCAGTCAGATAGACCTGTGTCTGGGCTATTATCTTATCCGCCTGCTCCTGATTGTAAGCCTGGTTGAACCTGGACCTCAAGTCCTTTGCCAGGCTGATTGCATCAGCTACAATTTTATCCACCTTGTCTTTATATTCAGTGTCATGGCGCAATTGATAATTCTTTTCATGCCGGCGGCACTCTAAGATCCATTTGATAATCTGGTTGGCATTTGCCCTTTTGGTCAATTTATCATCTAAAAGGCTGTCTGCTGCATTAGTTTCACGTAGTTTTAAATACTCAGCCTTCTGTTCCTTTAGGATCACATCAGCCTGGGCCTGCACTGCTCTGGCTCCGGCAAGCATTTTACCATCGGCAAGGGTCCTCTCTTCACGCAGGTCTACGAATTGGTTAAAGGCCTTTTCATAATTATCGGTTGCCGTGAGAGTATCCTCAATTCGTTTACTATCAGCCGAATCTTTGACCAAAGTCTTTAATTCTTCAGTGTGTTCCCTAATCCCCTTCACCAGATGGATTACATTTTCGATATACTCGTGGCTGCCGCGCATGATAAAGTTCTTCTCATACTGACGTATTTCGAGTATATTTATTTCAATCTCATAAACATATTCAGTAATTCCCACTCTTCTATGCGCACCATTAATACTATTCCAGCCGATAAAGCCGACTAAGGCGGTTAATATCAGTACAATTACAAATCCTCCACCTATTTTTAATGCAAGTTTCATGTTCTTAAACATTTTTTTCCTCCAGTATTATTCTATCTTCATTACTTATAATTTTGTGTACATCCAGGATAATCTTTACCTCTTCCCCTTTTTTCGCAAGCCCTGCAATATACTGTTCCTTTCCGGATGCATTTTTAAATGAGGGCGGCGGACCTATATCATCCTTATTTATTTCATGTACTTCAGAGACAATATCTACAATTAGACCTATTGTGCTTTCATCCACACTTACAATGACAATACAGGTCCTGTCATCGTATGCACGCTCATCCAGACCAAACCGCAGTCGAAGGTCTACTGCCGGTATAACTTTTCCCCGCAGATTTATTACCCCTTTAACAAAATTCGGCATATCCGGAATAGCTGTTATCTGCTGAAGTTCTTCGATTGCAGTAATACGGGCTATATCTATTCCGTATTCCTCATCTCCAAGGTTAAACATAAGATACTTAGCGGATTGATTATCCAAATCCTCATCATCTTCAACTAAAAGATCAATATCAGCCATATTATTTCCTCCTTGTTTTGCATTAAGTGATAATTGATTAATTTTGTAAAAGCAAATTTTTTTGGTAAAAAAAAATTTTTCCCGGAAAACCTTAATTTTAAGTTTTATAATAAAATTTGACAAATAATTTTAATTAACTATTATTGGAACAAGACAGTAAGAAACTATGTAACAGATATTTTTTAAGGAATATTATGGTAGATAGAGACAAGATATTGCTGATCGTCGAAGATGAAGTAGTAATTGCTCTGGCAAAACAGAAAGAGCTTGAAGAATACGGGTATAATGTTATAACCGTTTATACAGGTGAGAAAGCTGTTGAAGTAGTAAAAGAGCACTGCGATATTGATATGATTCTTATGGATATAGAATTAGGCGAAGGAATTAACGGTACACAAGCAGCTGAAATAATTCTGAAAGAACGGGAGATTCCAATTGTTTTTATGTCGAGTCATACTGAACCGAAGATTGTTGAAAAAGCAGAAAAGATTCGATCCTATGGTTATGTAGCAAAGAGTTCATGTCCTGCAGTTCTGGATGCCTCTGTTAAGATTGCATTTAAGTTGTTTGATAAGGAGATTATCGAGCGTATTGAGGGGGAAGAAAAATTAAAGAAAATTAATGTAGCTGTAGAGCAAAGCCCGGAATCTATAGTAATTACCAACCTGAAGGGAGATATTGAATATGTCAATCCAAAGTTTTGTGACTTAACCGGTTATTCATTGGAAGAAGCAAAAGGTAAAAATTCCCGCATCCTTCAGAGCGGGGAGACTCCAATGGAAACTTTTAAAGAACTCTGGGAAACGGTTCTTGCCGGCAAAGTGTGGCATGGTGAATTTCTTAACAAAAAGAAGAATGGCGAACTGTACTGGGAGAACGCAATTATTTCTCCAATTCTGAATGATAATGGAAATATTACGAGCTATGTCGGCATAAAGGCAGATATTACTAAACGTAAGCAAATTGAAAAGGAATTAAAACAGCAGTTATTGGAAAAGGAGATTATTCTTAAAGAAAGCCACCATCGAATAAAAAACAATTTTGCTTCAATTGTTAGTCTTTTATCATTGCAGGAACAGTCAATTACCAATCCGGAAGGGCAATCTGCCCTGCAGGATGCAATTGGGCGTATTATGAGTATGCAGGTATTATACGAAAAACTATTACTAACTAAAGATTACTGTACAGCCTCGGTTAAGGAATACCTGGGAACTCTAATTTGTGATATTATTAACCTGTTTCCTGAAAATACAAATATTTCTGTTAAAAAACAAATTGATGACTTTGAACTTGATCCAAAAAAACTAAGTCCACTGGGAATCATAATAAATGAGCTTCTAACAAATATTATGAAATATGCATTTTCAGGCAGAAATACCGGTTTAATAGAGGTTACAGTCAAGGAAAATAAAGGGGATGTAACTCTAACAGTAGAGGATAATGGTAATGGATTACCCGAGGATTTTGATATAGATGCCCAAACAGGGTTTGGTCTTATGCTTATAAAAATGCTCACCGAACAGTTGTGTGGTACTTTTACTATTGAAAATAAGAATGGAGTAAAAAGTACGTTGAAATTTATTATTTAGACAGAGCGGAAAAATAGGGGTAAAATCAAGCATCATCAGATATAAAAGCTAATGAAGCAGCAATTCCAATTATAGTATAATTGACTAAATTGCTTCGACTGATTCCCGCAGAAACCTTCAATAAATTGAAGGTTTCGCTACAAACCGGCTTTCTATCAGGCCCGGTCACCGTATTCCAGGGGAGGCTTTCAGCTTAGAGGGAACACAAGAGTTCTTCATACAAATTTCAGAAACACAATTCCCATTCATGAGTTTGATTTCAGGCAGGAAGGAGTTATCAGATTCTGCATTTTCCTCTGACATTGGTGAAATAATAATACTTTTTCCATCTGTAGTAATTTCCAGAGATGTATCCATCTTAACATTTAAGAGTTCAGGAACTGGTTTGTCCAGAATAATAGCAGCACTGTTCCCATGTCGTATAAGTTGCTTAACCACACATACTCCTTTTTACAAGGTATCTACATTGTGTTTACCTGTCAAGTAAAGCCTCTCTACAACAGCTTCATTCCCGGATTAAAAGTATAAACAGCCATAATATCCTGATCAGATCCCCTCGGCAGCAATGTGGCTTCTTTCTGATATTGGCGAGTATCGTGGAATGCAGAAAATGTTTGCACGACAGATGCCTCAGAAACTTAAATCTTTAAAGGAATTTGCAATAATAGAGAGTGTTGTATCTTCGAATAGAATTGAAGGTATAATTATTGATCATAAAAGAATTAAACCGGTAAATTACTGGAGAGTCAGCATTGATCTTATTTTGAAAAAAGCGCCCGATCGGAATCGAACCGACGTCATCAGCTTGGAAGGCTGAGGTAATACCATTATACCACAGGCGCATAAAAACATTTGAACCGGAGGCTCTTGTGTTTTGGTGTCATATATATACTAAATATCATTATTAGGGTCAATAGCAGATTGAAGGTTATTTATGTACCCTGTACAATTACTTCTATCAGGATATTGCAACTTACCAGGTGATAGAGTAATATCCACATGAAAAATTCAATACGAAGCGGGATATTATAATGGGAATACGGGGTGAAGTTTTTTCTACCAGA
>JAUVLL010000030.1 GCA_030600745.1 Spirochaetaceae bacterium
ATATTTTTCAAAGACTGGAAACCGGATTTCCAAAGAAATAATCCCTCGTCAGTGGGAAATACCGAAAAACCGGAGAATAGTTCAGACCTGGATGTTTCAAACGACAAGAACCTCAAAGAGGCTCTGAGAACCCGGGAGTTCTGGAGTTACAACCTTGCTATTGCCCTAATGGCAATGTTCGGGACTGCATTCACATTTCATATTGTTTCCATTTTCTCCCATGCTGATATCGGCAGGGCATCAGCAGTATCCATCTTCATACCTATCTCGATTATTGCAGTAATAATCAGCTTTACCGGGAGCATACTATCCGATTATATAAGTCTGAAAATTATTCTTGTATTGGAATTAGCAGGTATTCTGACTGCATCAATTACTATGATGTTTTTAGCACCGGGAATACCTGTTGCTGTTCTTATTGGGGGATTGGGAATCGCAAACGGAACATTCGTAGTTCTCCTTAGTATCGCCTGGGTAAATACCTTCGGGAAGAAGCACCTGGGAGCTATTTCAGGCTATGCCATAGGCTGGACAGTGGCCGGTAGTGCTATAGGTCCCTTTCTTTTCTCCATATTGAGAGATCTCTCCGGAGACTATAATCTTGCTGCCTTAATAACAATTATTGTTACAATAATACTGCTTTTATTTTCCATATATAAGAAAGGACCGGTAAAAATATGACAGATCTCTCCAGTATTAAACCTAAAATGATTGTTATGGATCTGGATGGTACTGCTCTTAACAGTAACAATGCAATCCCGAAAAATTTACAGGATATTCTTATCCAATTAAAAAACAACAACAAATGCAGAATTGTTCTTGCTTCCGGAAGATCAATCTCTTCTATGAAACCAATTGCCGAGAGCCTGGGGATTGATGCACCTGTAATCACATTAAATGGCGGAGTTATTATAGATCCAATATCAAATGAGATTTATTATGAAAAAAACTTACTAACCCCAATATACATAGAAAGTCTTTTAATCCTGAAAAATCTTAAAGTAGATTTTGTTATATTTACAGCATCAGGAGTTTATGCAGAAAAGCCTTCTGATATTACCAGAATATTGGAAAAGTATACTGAAAATAAAATTAAATGGATTAGTGATTATAACTCTGTAGAGTCCCCTGTTAAAATCCTGTTTATTCCAGAATCCAATAATTCCACTATTGAAGTTAAAAAACACACCAGGCATCTTGATATTGATATTCTAGAGTCGGGGTTTAGTTTTACAGAGCTTGTTCCCAAAGGGGTAAACAAGGGCTTTGCATTACAGCTGGTTTCGGAAATGCTGGGAATTGATCAGAAAGAAATAATTGCTTTTGGTGATAATGAGAACGATATTGAGATGTTTCAGTTTGCAGGAACCGGAGTGGCTATGGGGAATGCCCCTGATCATGTAAAAATAGAAGCAGATACTATAACAGACACAAATGATAATGACGGGATCTATAATGTGCTGAAGGAAATATTTAATCCCGCAAAAGAAGAGGTTCCGGTTTAAAAGAACCTCTTCTTTAATAATTCCTATAGATTAGCAGGAATCTATTTTTTATAGATGTGAAAGAAATCCTTGTTAAAATCCACATGAACTTCTTCACCCATTTTAAAGTGTTTCATGGTGTGACCGGCTGTATTGGAATGGATCGCAATTATAAAACTATTTTCAAACTCTATTTTATATTCTGTAATACTTCCAAGAAATGAGCTTACATCCAGTTTACCTAAAAATCCAGTAGGTTCAAGGCTAATATCTACAGCCTCAGGTTTTATTGCCAAAGAAACCTCTTCTCCCTCACTAAACTCTTCAGTTGTTTTCCCGACTGATATAGATTTACCCTGAACAGTAACAGTAAGTGAATCGGAACCAATTTCAGATACATTTGCATCAATAAAATTTGCATTACCAATAAAATCTGCAACAAAAGAACTGTTAGGGTTGTTATAGATCTCTTCAGGAGATCCCACCTGAGCAATTTCACCTCTGTTCATTATAACTATCTGATCAGACATACTTAGTGCTTCAGACTGATCATGAGTTACATAGAGAGCTGTAATACCCATCATCTGCTGTACCCGCTTAATCTCGGTTCTTGTCTGAATTCTAAGCTTTGCATCCAGATTTGAAAGCGGTTCATCAAATAGTATAATTTCCGGTTTAAGAACAAGGGCCCTTGCCAAAGCAACACGCTGCTGCTGACCGCCGGACAGTTCTCCCGGATATCTGTTTTCAAGCCCAACAAGATTCACCATCTGGGAAACCATGGCTACATCATTCATTATAACTTCTTTAGATAGTTTACGTATTTTTAATCCATAGGCAATGTTTTCAAAAATTGTAAGATGTGGAAACAAAGCATAGCTTTGAAAAACCATAGGCATATTTCTATCAAATGGCGCTACATTATTAATAAGCTTATCAGCTAAAGCTATATCACCTGCTGTTTGGAGTTCAAATCCGGCAACCATACGCAGGGTGGTAGTTTTTCCACATCCGGAAGGTCCCAAAAGTGTAACAAAATCACCTTTTTTTATTGTCAGGGAGATATTATCAACTGCAGTAACATCGTTACCCCTACCATCGCTGAAAACCTTTGTAATATCTTTTAGAACAAGATAGTTCTCATTATTATTCTGTTCCATTTTTAATCTCCTTAGGTTGCATAGGCGACCAGCCTAATTTGTTGTTCCAAAAATCTGGGATTGCTTAAGTCCTGTAAGCTTCATAATTATAAATGTAAATACCATAATAACCACAATTAGGGCAAAAGATAAAACTGAGGCTGCTCCCAGTCTCATTATTTCTGTCTGGGCAAGAATAAGAACTGTTAAATGATTCCACCTGGCTGACACAAGGAAAATAATAGCACTTATGGCTGTCATACTACGGACAAAGGCAAAAGTAGCTCCTGCAAAAAATGCTGGTCTTACAAGAGGCAGTGTAATCTTTCTAAACGTATATGCAGTTGAAGCACCAAGGTTGGTTGAGGATTCTTCTATATCCCCTGAAATCTGCTTGAGTGCTGCAATGCCGCCTTGAACTCCAATTGGAACATTTCTAAAAACATAAACTGCAACTAAAATAAATGCAGTTCCGGAAAGTTTAAAGGGAGCCTTGTTAAATGCAAGAATATAACCTATACCAACAGCTGTCCCGGGGATTGCATAACTAAGCATAGATAAAAAATCCAAAACCTGTTTTCCTGCAAAAGATTTTCTAACAACGATAAATGCAATTACCATACCCAGCACTGCTGTTATCGGTGTGGAAACAATTGCAAGAACAAGTGTGTTCTTAAGGGTTGTCAAACCCACATCAAAAGCATAGACAAAATGTTTAAAAGTAAGAGACCAGTCAACACTCCATAGTTTTATAAAACTACCGGAAATAATTGTTACATAAAACAGAAGTACAAAAAGTGATACTAACAGAGTAAAAATAAAAAGTCCGTTCTTTGCACCTTTTGTAACAGAAGTAGAACCTCTCCGGGAAGATTTTCCGGTTATAGTTACATAGGCTTTGTTCTTTATTATATATTTCTGAATAAAGAAAACTCCAACTGTAGGGACAAGCAGCAGCATAGCAAGTGCAGCACCTCTGGGCAGGTTTCCCATTCCTGTGAACTCCAGATATGCTCTAACCGAAAGAACATCAAATTCACCGCCAATAATTATTGGATTACCGAAATCTGTAAGAGATCCGACAAAAACAAGAAGCCAGGATGCAAAAATACCAGGTAATGCTAAAGGCAGAGTTACGGTAAAAAAAGTTTTAAATCGCTTTGCTCCAAGATTCATAGCACAGGTTTCAAGATCAGGATCAATACCCTGAAGAATACCAACAAGGGTCATATAGGCAATAGGATACATTGTTATAACCTGAACAATTACAAGTCCTTTCAGACCATATACTCCACTTGTATCCAAATGAAGCAGCTTTGCTGTTATAAGACCATTCCTCCCAAAAAGAAGAATAACAGAAAGAGCAAACATAAATGGAGGGGAAATAATAGGGAGAATTGCCATAGACTGAAAAAAACCACTGCCTCTTATCTTTCCTTTAGCGATTGCATAGGCAAATATAAATCCTACAAAAGTAGCCAGTGTTGCAACAATAACCCCAAGCATAACTGAATTCATAATGGACTTTCTATAATAACTGTGGGTAAATATATACTGATACTGACTTAAGGAAAATACACCATCACTGGAAAGACTTAATTTTGCAGCAGCATATAAAGGATAAACAATAAACAGAACTAAAGAAGCAAGAATTAGTATTACTCCAATAAATAATGCAGGATCGCTTGTTAGCTGATGAAAGCTATTCTTATTCAATCTTCTTTTCAATTTACTGTTAGCCATTTTAGTCTAACCTCCTGTACAGGTGCAAATGTTTACAGTTTTTATAGAAAGTCCAGCCCCCCTTCCCCCACTACAGGGGGGCCAGACTTATTATTATTTTTTTGCTTCTGTTTTGTCTTCTCCGCCCTCAATAACCTCATTCCATTTTTCAACAAGACGGGTTTTGTTGGCAGCTGCCCAGACATCATCCTGATCTATTACATTTAGAGATGATACAGGTTTTGCACCCTTTGCAAGAGCAACATCTACAAAAGGAACTACAAATGTTTTTGCATAAAGAGCACCTGCTGTTTTACCAAGGCCCCAGTCATAAAGTTTTTTAGCTGCTGCAAGTTCTTCTTCCGGTCCACCCTTAATAAGAGAAATTGAAGCTACTTCATAACCGGTTCCTTCTGATGGAAATGTAATTTCCAGAGGATAACCTGCATCCACAAGTTTTACACCATCATGGGAATAACCAATAGCAATAGTTGTTTCACCAATACTTGCATTCTTCCCAGGAGCAGAACCTGATCTTGTATACTGGGTAATGTTATTATCCAGTCCCCTCATATACTCGAAAGCTTCATCTTCACCATAAATCTGTACTAAAGTAGCAAGAACGTTGTATGCAGTTCCTGATGAACCGGGATTTGCCATCTGCACCTGACCCTCATAACCAGGACCTGTTATTTCTGCCCACGATGTAGGTGCTTTCAGACCGTACTGTTCCAGTTTCTGGGTATTACTCTCGAAACAAAGAGCTCCGGTATAGATTCCGGACCAGAAGAAGTCAGGATCTCTAAACTGAGCAGGCATATTTGCAGCAGGTGAATCATAAGCCATAGTCAGACCTTTCTGTTTTGCTTCAATATGACCAATACCTACACCGCCGAACCAGATACTGGCCTGGGGGTTAGCTTTTTCTGCTTCAATTCTTGCAACAGCTTCACCAGTTGAAAGCCTTACCCAATCTACCTGTATTCCGGTTTCTGCAGTAAAAGCCTTAAAAACGTTTCTTGCCAACTCTTCATCCAGAGTTGTGTATGCAGTAATTCTCTCTTCTTTTTCACCGGATCCTGCAGCAAATATGCTGAAAGTAATAGCCATCACCAGCAGAATAACAATTAATGTTCTTTTCATTTCATGAACCTCCGTTTTGGTATGAAAATATATCTGGTTTATATTAAAACCCGACCAGGCCTATTTCACAAGAAACAATTTGGTAACAATATAGTAACGGAAAAGTAACAGTTATTGTTCATTTGGAATATTTTTAAATCTGTAACCCTTTCCCCATTCGTTTAATACATATTCCGGATTGTGGGGATCGGGTTCAATTTTCTTTCTAAGACGCTGAATGTTTACCTTTACCATTTCCCTGCCGCCTTCCCAATCCTCATAACCCCAGACATCTTTTAATAAGGCCTGCCAGGAGATAACCCATCCTGCTCTGGATACAAGACACGAAAGAAGGGCAAATTCATTTGGAGTAAGACTGATTCTTTGAGAACCCACAAAAACTTCGCTTTTTTCAAGATTAATTACTAAATTATCAATTTTTATTTCCTGATGCTTATCTATCAATTTTAATCTTTTTAGTATTTTCCCAACTCTCAATATAAACTCTCTATGATTAAAAGGTTTTGTAATATAATCTTCCGCACCAATCTCAAGTCCCGAAATAACATCACTATCCCGGTCTCTGGCACTAAGAATTATAATCGGAATAGTCGAACTCTGTTTAATACGATTACAGACTGTCATGCCATCTATACCAGGAAGAGAAAGATCCATCACAATTAAATGAAATTCCTCTTTATCCACCAGCTTCAGCCCATCTTCACCAGTATAGGCAACTGTTACATCATACCCCTCATCTCTAAGAAGGTATTCAAGCATACCTGCTATATCAGGCTCATCTTCTATTATTAGAATTTTGAACTGCATTCTGCACCACCTTCTTTTGGAAGTGTAAAAGATAGAGTAGTTCCAAGTCCGGCAACGGAACCTACATAAACCTTTCCACTATGTTTTTCAATGACATTTTTTACTATCGATAAACCTAAACCTGCACCATCCATATTTTCATCCTCAGATTCACTCCCCTGATAAAATTCAGAAAATATCTTGGGTTTCTCCTGATTAACAATACCACTCCCATCATCAGAAACAGAGACAACAATACATTGTTCGTTTTCTGTAACAGAAATTATAATTCTTCCATTTATTCCTACATGCTTACTTGCATTATGAATTAAATTAATTAAAACCTGCTGAATCCAGTTTTCATCTGCGATAGTTTTACTAAGCAGATTAGGATAGGTATACTTCAATTTTTGATCCCTGGAATCAATAAAAGGAAGCATATCAGCACATACTCTTTTTATAACACTTCTTACATCCATAGGCTTCTTATTCATCCGAAACCAGGCATATTCAACTTTAATACTTGCAAGAATAGTATCCACAAGACGAACCATTCTCATTGTATTATCCAAAATAGATGTCAAAAATCTCTTTTGGGTCGTATTTATTTCTCCTGGTCTTTCTTCCAGAATTATTTCTGTAGAAGTTTTTATTATTGCTAAAGGAGTTCTAAGTTCATGGGAAAGTGTTGATAAAAGCTTATTCTTTCCATCAATCTGTTTTTGTTGTGCTTCTATTTCCTCTTTCAGTTCAAATACGGTATCTTTACTTACTTTATCCAGAAGTAAGCTGAGTATAATAACAGGTATAATAACCAGAAGTGTATTTTGATCCATTCCAAGAAGTAATTTACCTATTACAAGAATTGCAGTAAAACAGGCATTGATCATTATACCAGCTTTTAATTGAAATAATTTTATAATCTGAAAAAACAATAAAATCAGAAATCCGGAAAAAAGATATATATCCAATAATAATATTGCAGAAAGAATAGAAATCGATTCAAGAATAATACCCGTATACTTATCTGAGGTAATATAATCCGGCAGGAACAAATCATAAATCAACCATGGAAGCAGACAGAGCGGACCACTGAAATATAGAGGGAATGCTAAATTCCGGAAGTTAATCAGTATAAATAAAAAAGATGTTAGTGAGAGTACCCTGAAACTGTATTTAGTCAGCCGGTTCATAATACTTTGTACCAGAGAGAAGAAGAATAATCAACTTTCCAATTTTACGGTTTATGAACCATAGCAGCGCTATTCCCATAAAATAGTGATTTAATTTTATGCTTTTGACCCAGACCTTTAAACTCCACCTGCCAGATTTCACCATTATTGGCAATTTTTTCAGGATAAAGAGGAAGGGTATCCTCAAGTAAACCTTTAATTATTCTCAAAGTAACTGCATGGGAAACAATAAGAATATTTGATTCACAATCCAATTCCTCAATTTTCTTGAAAAAAGGAGTTATTCTTTTTGCCAGCATCCTGTAGGACTCCCCCCCTCCTTCGGGAATCCAGTTCCATCGCTTTGCCACATCCCTTTCATAGGAAGGTTCCTGCTTTACGACATCGTATGCCATCCCTGTAAATCTCCCAAAATACTGTTCTGAAAGGGCCGGATCAATTTCCGCATCTACTCCCAATATCTTCTCGAAGGGCATGGCTGTCTGCCTTGCTCTGGTTAAAGGAGAAGAGACAATAACATCAATATGAAAATCATTTAAAAAATCTTCGGCTACCTTCTCTGCAGCTGTTTTACCTTCGGGTGTAAGGGGGACCTCAGTCTGGCTTGCCAGAATTCTGTTCCTGTTGGCTTCGCTCTCTGCATGCCGCATAAAAAAAAGTGTAGCCATTTTAGATGTCTCCATTTTATAAGGCCATACCTATTTTAATCATACGCATTGCTCTGGATGAACTGTCAATAAGAAGTTCATACGACCTGGACATTGCCTCTTCCAAACTCATAGCCTTGTTAACCGAACTCATAACAGCATCTATTCCATGATTATAAACGGCATCAACTTTTGGACCTATATCACCGACAACAACCAGAACAGGAATATTTTTCTTCTTCGCCCTGCCTGCAATTCCAACAGGAACCTTTCCATATACTGACTGTCCGTCAATTCGACCTTCCCCACTAATTACCAGATCAACACCTTCCAGGTAATCGTCAAATTTTATCAGATCCAGAATAATTTCAATTCCTGATTTAAGTTCTCCACCACAAAATTCCATCAACCCATAACCCAGCCCGCCTGCAGCCCCTGCACCGGGTATATTGCCATTTGTCCTGTTATACTTAGCACTTACAACTGACGCAAGTTTTCCAAGAGCTCTATCAAGGAGTTCAATATCATCCGGTGAGGCTCCTTTTTGGGCTCCATATATATGGCTGGCTCCCTCAGTACCGGTAAGAGGATTTATTACATCACAGGCTATAAATAATTTTGTTTTAAAGATACTTTCATCAACTTTCGAATCATCTATTTCTGCAAGATTTATAAGAGAACCGCCGCCCTCGGCCAGGTCATCCCCGCTGCTGTCCTGGAATTTATACCCCAAAGCTCTTGCCATTCCAGTACCACCGTCATTAGTAGCACTTCCTCCGATACCAAGAATAATCTCTTTACAGCCCTTTTTAAGAGCATCCAGTATCAGTTGTCCTGTACCATATGTGGAAGTTATTAGGGGATTACGTTTATTATCAGGGACCAGGGGCAGACCTGAGGCGGAGGCCATTTCGATAACTGCAACATCTCCTGGCAGTAAGCCATACTCTGCATCTACAGCCTCTCCAAGAGGCCCCTTTACCTTTTTCCTGATTATCTTACCATTCATGCTCTCTGTCAGAGCTTCTACTGTTCCCTCACCACCATCTGCAACAGGGATTTCAATAAGCTCTGCGTCAGGGAACACCTCATGAACTCCTTTACCTATTGCTTCTGCAGCCCTGCGGCTGGTAGCTGAACCTTTAAACGAATCCGGTGCTATTAAAATTTTCATAGTTATACCTCTAAAATAACAAACCGGACAGAATATTCTGCCCGGTTTTGATTTTGCATTAAATCACCATTAATGTGTAGGGCCAATTAGCTTCTCAGGAAGCCAGGTTATGATTTCCGGAAAAATCATACAAAGAACCAGGGTCAACATAATTATAACTACCCTATTATCAGGGAGCTTCCTGTCCTGTTGTGAAAGTATCGATCATTAGAGATACTTAAATTCGACATCGCCTTCTGTCCTGTACAATGGGAAACACCTATAACTTTCATCTCCCCCTTATTCAGGTAATCCATAGAGATATCTAAACTGCCATCATTTGCTTCAACCAGATGTGTACCACCAAGTACAGCGTAGATCGGTTTTTTAAGCAGATTCCTGGTCGCATCCAGCATATTCTTCATTCCGGGATGGGAACATCCAAGAAGAATAACCAGACCTTCCGGTGTATCCATTGCTACAAGAACTTCATCATTAAAAGGATCGCTGATAAATTTACCATCCTTCAATAGCTTAAACCTTGTATTTACAACTTCATCTTTATGAATTCTTGGAAAATTTGTGATTACATAAATTCCGGGAAGAATTTCATTAAGATCATTGTTTACAAATTTGTAAGATATGCTTTTCTCCTGTAGAAATTTTCGGTTAAAATTGTTTCCAAGAAATTCGTAGGAACCATTTTTATAGCCGTACTTTTCATTAAAAAAGCCTTCACCGAGTATTAGTTCAAACTTATCTGCAATATTAATTAAAGACCGTAATCCCCCTGAATGATCGTAGTGACCATGGCTGAGTATTACATATTCCAGATCAGAAAGATCTATCTGAAGTTGTTCAGCATTTTCTAAAAAAGTTCCTGACTGTCCAGTATCAAAAAGCAGCTTGTGTCCGTCTTTTTCAATATAAAACGATATGCCATGTTCATTTTTCAAAGCCAGGTGCTCACCCATTGTGTTTTCGATTAGTGTAGTTATTTTTAGACTCATTCTTACTCCTTCCCCCAATATCTATAGTGAAGCATTTATCGATGATCTGATATCATCCAGAGCATTCTGAATATGGTGCAACATAGCCTTCTCAGCCGCATCCGAATCCCCGGATTTAATTGCCTCAAGAACACTTCCATGCTCAACAATTGTTTTTTCTATTCTACCAGGGATGTGCAGACTGGAAATCCACCCTTCAGACAAAGTCTCTGTCATTGTTTTCATAATTAAATAGAGAGTTCGGTTTTTTGTTGATTTTGCAAGAATTCTGTGAAAACATTCATCCGCCTTAATTAAACCTGCAATATTTCCTTCTTCAAAATTACGAACAAACTCCGTACAAGCCTCTTCCATTTTTTCTATATCTGATTTTTCTGCATTCCGGGCCGCATAGGCCGCAGCCTTTGGATCAATAATTAAACGAACTTCAAAATGTTCTATAAGGGATGGTTCATGGTTCTTCATCCAATCGGTAAATGCACTAAAGCTCCCCCCAACAGAATTTGAGATAAAAATTCCCTTTCCCTGTCTAACATTGACAAATCCTGTGACCTCCAGAATACGAACAGCTTCGCGAATTGAAGATCGGCTTACCTGAAGTTTTTCTTTTAGTTCATTTTCTGAGTAAAATTTATCACCAGGGGAAAAACCCTCCTCAGATATCCTTTTCTTTATTGCATCTACTACCTGATCAGACAGCCTGACCTTTTTTAACGGTTCCATACTTCCTTCTGTATATTAATTGTTCAATATTGTCTGCTTATCCGTTGTCTACTTATCAGACAAGTAAGATTTTAAACCCATATTTACAGGATGTCAAGTTTTTTTACAAAAAAATAAATCAACTTGAATAAAACAAGTCATAGTTTATAATTAGGCCTATAAATACAGAGGTAAAATTATGAATATCGAAAAGGTTATAAGTACAGTATTTCACAAAGATTCAGGAATATCAGGATCACGAATAACAGAAAGATTTAATACTGATGCAGATAATAGAGATGACATCTGCCAATCCATGAACTCCGCTTTTATTATAAGTCTTTGCGGGACTGATCATCCGGAGTATAGCAATGCTAATAATTATCTTCAAAAAATGCAGAAGGATAAAATCTATGCCTCTCTTGCAAAATTTCTCAAAGGAGGATTGCAGCTCATATCAAATGAAATAGAAAAACGAGTACAGACTGATGCTGATTTTGCTGCCAGGTTGACAGACTTAAACAAATATTCTGAAAGTAATATTGATTTTACATCAACAGATGCAATAGATGCCTTATGGTCAGTGTTCTTCCCTGAAGCAGAGGGTGTTTTTACAAAAAAAGAAAAAAAATCTGAAGAATTAAGGAAAAAAAGAATTGTAAAGATAATAAATCCCAACATGAAACCAATTACAGATCCCGGTAAACAGATGATATTTACCTCCAACATTCTTTTAACAATACCGGATGCAAAAACAGATATAGGATCACTGGGATACTCAGAAGAATTGATAAAGGGCATTACTCTTGCAGCTGGTGAAAAGCAAGCCTTTTTCTATGATCATCCAATACAGATAGGAACAAAGCCGGAAGCCAATGAAATTATCTATGGTCTGAAAGGGTTAAACAATACTGCGGACTACGAGAAAAAAAACGGCAATATGGATCCAGGTCAAAAACTGACATGCATTCTTTCTGCTTCTGTTACCCACAAAAGTCTTCAAAAAATTGCAAAGAGATACATCAAAGAAGAACTTGATAACCATGGAAGTTTCGAGCATCTGGATATCTACATCTTTACAGAAGAAGATACAGAAAAACTTATTGATGAAATTTTTCTTCCAGCTGCAGCACTTATAAATAACATAAACACTTCAAACTCTGATAAAAGTATCAGAGAAGAACTTCTGAAAAGTATCTTTGGGGTAGACGGCGAATATGGCAGACATTACTCTTTTTTAAAAGCAATTACCGCATTCTGGAATATTCTTGTAGATACCGATAAAACTGCTACATTTAAGATAGATCTGGATCAGATATTCCCTGAAAAGGAATTAGAAGAACAATCCGGAAAAAGTTCATTTGAACACTTTAAATCACCACTTTGGGGTGCTGAAGGGACAGATTCTTCAGGAAACCCGGTTGAACTGGGAATGATAGCCGGTGCCCTGGTAAATGAGAAAGATATTCACAAGGGATTATTTACTCCGGATGTTCTATTCGACACCAGACAGGATCTTAAACTGGAGGAGAGATTCTTTTACAGTAAACTAATGATGGGTCTTTCAACAGGTTCGGAGCTTGCAACCCGATATGGTGAAAATGGAATTGACGGAAAAAGAACTTGCATACAAAGAATCCATGTAACAGGCGGAACAAACGGTATACTTGTAAAAGCTCTGCGAAAACACAGACCCTTTACACCCGGGTTTATCGGGCGGGCAGAGGACCAGGCATATCTTCTGTCAGTACTGGGGAAAAACTCTACCGGATTAGCATATCTTCATGAAGACGGCCTTATTATGAGACATGATAAAGAAGCCTTTGCCGGAGATGCAATGAAGGCAGCATCTGCCGGCAACATGATAGGAGACTTTATTAGAACTCTCTATTTCTCCAGGTATGCCGAAATCCTGACCGACAATATCTCTGATATAAAACAAACCATCGATCCGTTTACAGGATGCTTTGTCAGTAAAATCCCTCTAACAACTGTACTCCTGCGATTCTGTATGAAAACCGCAGACTTATTTGAAGCAGGAGATGATCAGCTAGCCTCAGATTTTATGCTCCAGAGCTTCGAGCGTCTTGAAAGATCCATAGAGTTTGCCTATGGAAAAGAAGATCTTCTTCTTAAGACATACAATAAAGAAAGAAAGGGCTGGAATCTGTTTTATGATATTCTTGACGGGCTGGAGAATAAGGATGCAGTAGATCCTATTAAAAAGATGGTCATTCAGATTAAAGCAGCCGGGATATGTGCAGGATGCAAGGTATGACCCTTCTTTAATAATTACTTGACTTAGTTCATAGCTTAGTTTAAATTATATTAAGGTGAAATAATGATAGTAAATATGCATGAAGCAAAAACACATCTGTCCCGCCTGGCAAACCGGGCACTTTCCGGTGAGGAAATTGTTATTGCAAAAAACGGAGTCCCTCTTTTCAAACTAATGCCAATCGGCAATACCAGCAAAGAACGAAAACCTGGACTTTCTCAGGGATCGGCCTCCTTTAGCGATGATTTCACAGATCCCCTGTCGGATGATATTGTAAAAGAATTTGAAAAATGAATCTATTACTTGATACTCATACATTTATCTGGTGGTCCTGTAATCCGGAAAAACTACCCCTAAACTTACTCAATTTATTAAAAAACCCGGTAAATACTCTTTTTTTTAGTACAGCTTCAACATGGGAAGTGCAAATAAAAATTGGTATAGGAAAACTTTCTTTTACAGAAGACTGGGAGAAGATTGTTACCAGAGAAATTGAAAACAATTTTATCCAAATAGTTCCCATAAGTCTGGAACATACTTTTGTATTAAAAAAACTCCCACCCATACACAAAGACCCTTTTGACAGAATGCTGATTGCTCAGGTTCTAACAGAAAACTTCACAATTGCTACAAATGATTCACTTATCAAACAATACCCTGACATACAGACGGTCTGGAAATAATTAGTGATTAAAGGATATATATGATAAATTGATCAGAGGAACTTGTAACTGATAACGGCGAAGGTGATGGAACCCCAAACACAGCCTACATTGCTGCCATTGATGCAACAGGCAGAGAGAGTATGTTTTACGGCTACTACAACAATGATGAAATAACTCCTGATGAAGATAAACAGCACTTGCTTGATCTGTGTAATTTATGTGAAACAAAGAACATTGAAGTTCTTACAACAGATTATTGTTCGACTGAAAGTAAGATGCTTGATTCCTATAATGTAAACAATGGACACAACTTTATATCTTTTGCTGCAGACCAGAGAAATTTAAACAATATTCCCGATTATCCTTCAATTCCGTATGAGGTAAATAGTGCAAATATTACAAATATTTTACTAGCCAAAAATTTTCTCTATCTGATAAACAGCGAAAATTATTCTACAAAAAATGATTTTGTAACTGCTGTTTCAGCAACAAACTACAAGGTCAGATACTGGGAAGATGGTTGGCAGGATATTATTTTTGGTAATGACAATTCTTATCTTAAAAAAATACTTGATGCCGGTTTTGACGGCGTTTATCTTGATATTATAGACGGATTTGAATATTTTGAAGACTTTCCTGAATCTAGTTATAATTTTATTGTTTGGTCAGTAAAAAGGTTTTTGCCCTTAAATGTAACATTAGGAAAGTGCTCGAAAGCGTTTAAAGAGGATTATTAGTGGCGCATAAGCTCATGATACTTTTTGTCTGCAGCTTCAGCCTCTTCATCCAGACCCAGTTCAGTACATGTATCCCTAAGATTAAACCATGCATCAGGATCTGAATCATTTATTTCCAATGCTTTTTCAAAATGGATCTTTGCAGATAAAAAATCGCCTTCTAAAAAAGAAGTAACCCCCAGATTATTCCAGGCCAATGCAAAATCAGAATCCATATCCAGGGCTTTTTTATAATAGGCTTTTGCTCCTTCCGGATCACCATTCCTGTCACAGGCAAGCCCCAGCTGATTATAAACTTCAGGCTCATCTGCACCTTGTTTAACAGCTTCTTCCAGTGAATATATTGATTTGATAAACATTCCGGCTTTAAAATAAACTATTCCAATATTAAAGTTTACAAGTGAGTTACCCGGATGTTTCTTCCT